>NZ_JBQEAU010000023.1:20106-40761 GCF_052108595.1 Advenella sp. | reverse complement strand
GCAAGGCCAGATCATGGTAGCGTTCGGTATTGCCGTCGTTGATCGTAAAGTGCTGCGCGGCGTTGCTGGCCTGAATGACATCGCCGAAAGGCGCAAACGCGTCGTGCGACAGGGGTTCCACGGTTAAATTTCGGGTCATCATAGTGTTTCCTGTCTCATTTGCTGGCCGGACTGGGGTGATGTTCGATCCAGTGCTTTGCGATGGCGGCCCGGGTGGGAATCCAAACATGATCATGCTTCTGGACGTAATCAAGAAATCGCTGCAATGCGGCGAACCGTGCCGGCCTGCCGATGATTCGGCAATGTAATCCGACAGACATCATTTTGGGCGAGGTTTCTCCTTCCGCATACAGCACATCGAACGCGTCTTTCAGATAGGTGAAAAATTGATCGCCGCTATTGAAGCCTTGCGCAGCCGCGAATCGCATGTCGTTGGTGTCCAGCGTATAGGGCACGACCAGTTGCCATTTTTGCGATTGATCCTGCAGTGTGACTGGCATCCAGAAAGGAAGATCATCACCGTAGTAATCAGAATCATATAGAAAACCACCTTCTTCCATTACCAGACGGCGGGTGTTCGGACTGTCTCGACCGGTATACCAGCCTTCGGGGTGGCGTCCCAGGAGCGTGGAGATGACCTCGACACAGCGCTGCATGTGTTCCCGCTCTATTGGCTCGGCGACATCCTGGTAATGCAGCCAGCGATAGCCATGACAGGCAATCTCGTGCCCAAACTCGACAAACGCCTGCGCAACTTCGGGGTTGCGTTCCAGCGCCATGCCGACGGCGAAAATCGTGAGCGGCAGGCCGCGACGCTCGAACTCGTTCAGGATGCGCCAGACCCCGGCACGTGAACCATATTCGTAAATCGATTCCATGGAAAGATGGCGATCGGAGAAGGACGCAGCGCCAATTATCTCCGACAGGAATTGTTCCGATCCAGCGTCGCCGTGCAGGACGCAACTTTCGCCCCCTTCCTCATAGTTCAGCACGAACTGCACGGCCACGCGCGCCTTTCCAGGCCAGTTGGCATGTGGCTGATGGCGGCCATAGCCGATCATGTCGCGGGGATAAGTGTGATGCTGCATATAGGTGTCACTCCGGAAAATCAATGGCGTACATCACTGCCTATATCTGCTGGGTACCGGGAGTCAGGCAGTCATGCTGCTTACTAGTATGTAAGTGGCAATCTTAATTGTCAACAATTATTGTATACGATTAAAAGCGATCACCTTTTGCCAAGCGCTCATTATCCGATGCCTTTTAATCTCGCGATACCAGTGTCGTCCCCTGGCGTCCAAGCTAACGCCAGTGTTGTATCGACAATGTGCATGTGAGCCGATCACATGCATATGCCGACAGCGGTAAGACGCCCGGGTAAATACCAGTTTTCATGCAATTCGGTTATGCATAATAATTGTATGCAATATTCGTATTCAATTATCGTTATCAATATTCATGTACATAACGCACTGCATTCACAGGACATCATGCACATTCAGCTTATCAATCCCAATACTACGCCAGGCATGACGGCGACCATCGGTGACGCAGCCAGACGGATTGCGGCCAGTGGCACAACCATTACGGCCAGCAATCCGGACAGCGGGCCGGTCTCCATCGAAGGGCATTTTGAAGAGGCGGTCAGTGCGGTGGGCGTGGCGCATGAGGTACTCAAAGGCGAGAAAAATGGGGTCGATGCCTATGTCATTGCTTGTTTTGGTGATCCCGGCCTGCTTGCCGCACGCGAGCTGACCCGTGCCCCGGTCATTGGCATAGCAGAGGCCGCTTTTCACATGGCCAGCCTGATCAGCACCCGGTTTTCCATCGTCACGACCCTGGGGCGCACCTGCATTATTGCCGAACACCTGTTGCAAAGTTATGGTTTTGCCCAGCATTGCCGACGCGTGCGTGCCGCCGAAGTTCCTGTCCTGGAGCTTGAGAAAAATGCCGATGCTGCCGTACAGCGCATTATTGAAGAGTGCCTGCAGGCCAAGGCCCAGGACAGTATCGGCGCGATTGTGCTCGGTTGCGGCGGGATGGCCGATATGCGCGAGCACATCAGCAGGGAGGTCGGCCTGCCTGTCGTTGAGGGCGTGACCGCTGCGGTCAAGCTGGCCGAGGCGCTGGTCGGCCTGGGGCTGCAAACCAGCAAGTTCGGCGATCTGGATTTCCCACGGCCAAAACCGTTTACCGGTCAGTACGCCCACCTGGGCGTGCCCGATCCCACTTGAGTTTGCCCCGGCAAGCCCATCGCTATCCTCGTCGGATAGACCAGCGCAAGGAGTCGTTCATATCATGAAAAGCGAATCACAGAGTAGTAAAAAGGCGGGTGATGAGAGTCTTGAGCCCCAGCAGGTCCGGATCATGGATCGTTGGTCATATTTGCTGGCCTGGCTGGGCGGTTGCGTTTCCATCGGCACGTTTGCCATGGGTTCCAGCGTGGTGGGGCAGCTCAATCTGCTGCAAAGCGCACTGGCCATCACGATTGGCTGTTTCGTGATTGGCGTGGCGCTGGCGATCAACGGCGCTGCCGGGCACAAATATGGTATCCCATTCATGGTGCAGGCCCGCAGCGCTTTTGGTTTTACCGGCACCCGGTTTCCTGGGATGGTGAGGGCAATCCCGGCCGTGGTCTGGTTCGGTTTCCAAAGCTGGATCGGGGCAGGGGCGCTCAATGTTGCTTCGGCAACGCTCTTTGGATACGACAATCTGGTGGTGTTTTTCATTGGCTTTCAGTTGCTGCAGATTACCTTGTCCGTGTATGGATTTCAGGGCATCAAATGGCTCGAGAACATCGGCAGTCTTTTCATCCTGGGTGCGCTGGTGTATATGTTCTATTCGGTGATCATGAAATTTGGTTCGCAAATCGACGATAGCATCCTGTACCTGGAAGGATCGTGGGGGCTGCCTTTCTGGGGTGCAACCATGCTTTTTCTGGGGATATACAGCACCATGATCCTCAATGTCAGCGACTACTCTCGTGAGTTGGATAGAAATGTGCGAAGCGGGCTGCTTACGACCATATACTCCATGTCCATCCTGCCGGCCACGCTTTTCATGGGGTTGATCGGCCTGATGGTGTCCGGCGCCACGGGCATTGCCGACCCGATCAAGGTTTTTTCCAGTGCTGTCGACAACAAGCCCCTGCTGGTGATCACGTTGCTGTTCATCGCTTTTGCACAGGTTACGACCAATGTACTCAATAACGTTGTGCCGCCGGCTTATGTGCTGATGGACATCTGCAAGCTGAGTTTTCGCAAATCGGCTGTGCTGGTCGGGCTGCTTGCCTTTGCCACTTTTCCGTGGGTGCTGGTGCGCGACGACTCGGCACGGGGCCTGCAAATATTCGTGCAGACCTATTCTGCCTTTCTGGGGCCCCTGTTTGCGGTGATGGCGGTGGACTATTACGTTCTACGGCGTCGCCGGCTTGATCTTGCGCTGTTGTATGACGCGACGGGGCCTTATCGTGGGGTGAACTGGGCAGGCATTGTGGCCTCGCTGCTGGGCGCGCTGGTCGCACTCTATTTTTCTACCGTTGCCTGGTATGCCAGCCTGATTCCCGCCGGTCTTTCCTACTATTTACTAATGAAATACTGGCCTGTGGCAAGACGTTTTTGCATCAACGATGCCGCGGCGCAGCCGGAAACGACAACCGCAACGGACATGCCAGGCGCACCGGCGTCGGCTAACAGATAGACGGGTTCTTGTTATAATGGTTGCGCAACCTTCCCGAACCAACAGCCTTGTGCGACCATGTCCCTCACCGAAAATAAAAACAAGCAGGCAGCCCCCTCCGAGCAAGGTGTAGCGCAAACGGGTGTGTCCAAGCGCGGGCCCGATGAGATCGCCCAGGATATCGCCCATGCTATCCTGGCCAGGCAGCTTCCCCCGGGGATCTGGCTGCGTGAAGAGGCACTCGGTCGCATGTACGGCGTCAGCCGCACCAAGATACGCGCGGCGCTGCTGATTCTGGCACGTGACAATCTTGTTGAGACCGTCCCGGACAAGGGCACCTTCGTCAGTCGCCCCAGCATTCGTGAGGCGCATGAAGTTTTTGCTGCCAGGCGACTACTGGAAAGCGAAATCGTCAGGCTGTTCGTCGCCTCGGCCACCGAGCGTGAGTTCGCGCAGCTGGAAGCGCAAATTCATCATGAACGCGCCGCATTGGGTAAATCGGTACCGGAAAACATCCGGGAAGAGACGCTGGGCGATTTCCATATCAAGCTGGCCGATCTGAGCGGCAATAAAGTGCTTGCCCGATTTGTTCGTGAACTGGTGGCCCGCAGCTCGCTGATCGCCATGCGCTTTCAGTCATCCAACGAGTCCTCATGCTCCTCGGATGAGCATGCCGCTTTTCTTGCCATATGCCGACAGGGAAAAGTGCAGGAGGCAGTCGACTGCATGCTGGCGCATTTGAACCGGATCGAGTCCAGCCTGAGTCTGGAAGAGACGCCGCCGGCACCTGAATCTGATCTGTTCAGGGCGCTATTGCGTTAGGGCTGCAGTGGACGCCGTCGGTCTTTCTGACTATCGCATCTGATCATGTTCAAAACCGCAGGTTGCACCGCCTGACGGCACCTCAGTCTATAATATTTCAATTTAAGGGCAGGAACAGGCAATGACGCCAGCAGAGCGTTTACACAAGCTGGAGCAGGCACTGCAGCAGTCGGGATCATTGCGACTGCGGGACGCCGCCGCCTTGCTGGGCGTCTCGGAAATGACGGTGCGACGGGATCTGGCGCGCCACAAGGGTAATCTGTCTTATCTGGGTGGTCATATCGTCTCGGCGCATTCGCTGCAGAACGCAGCTCAGTATTCGGTAGCACAGGAAAAAGATCATTTTGCCCAGGCAAAAAAACGGGCATCGCAAAAAGCCCTGGCGCTGATCAAACCGCATGATGTGATTTTTATCGACTGCGGAACAACGCTGCTGCATCTGGCCCGGCTGATTCCTGAGAGCCAGGCCCTGACTGTGGTCTGTTATTCATTGAATACGGCGGAAATCCTCAAAGACAAGCTGGCGCTGCGCCTGATTGTGCTGGGCGGCACCTACATGCCGTCTTCCGATTCTTTTTCCGGCCAGGAGGCGCTTAATGCACTGGATCAGCTCAGTTTTGATACGGTCTTTATGTCGGCCGGGGGCGTTGACGATCATGCCGGCGTCAGTTGCTGGAATCTGCATGAAAAAGACATCAAGCGCCGCGCCATGCAACGCGCAAAACGCCGTTATCTGGTGGTCGATTCCAGCAAGCTGGGCGTGCGCCGACATATCCGCTTTGCAGATCTGAACGAGTTTGACGCCATACTCACGGAACAGGGCTGACATCGCAGCCCTGCTTTGGCAGGTCTATTCAGCCGGCTGGACATCGTTCATGTTACGAGGACTGCGCGACAGTCCTCTGAGACCTTACTCTTTCTGTTCAGGCGGCTATTGCCTGCTGCGTAGCGAAAACAGCAAGCCGGCCACCAGGATAAACGCGCCGACGATTACTTTTTGCCAGGTCGTTGGGATGCCCAGCGTAATGAGTACGCTATTGATCAGCGTGACCAGCAGCACGCCCAGCAGTGTTCCGGTTACGGTTCCGCTGCCCCCGGTAATGCGGGCGCCACCGAGAATCACGGCAGCAATCACATCCAGTTCGGTGCCGACAATATCGAAGGGGTTGGCAATACGCGTGCTGGAAACGTGAATAATGCCGGCGATGCCCGCCAGCAAGCCGGCGTAACCGAAAACAAAGAGATAGACCCGTGTCAGGTTATAGCCAAGACGTTCGGCAATGGCAGGGCTGCCTCCCATGGCGTAGACCGCGCGTCCCATCATTGTCTTGTTCAATAACCACCAGGTGAGCAGCGCCAGAACGGGAATGGCCAGCGTGGTATAAGGCAGCGCAGTCTGCAGCCCCTGGTTGTTCTGGAAACTGACGATATTTGCCTGTCCCACCGCCAGCATGGAGGGCGGGATGTTCATGAAAAACTCGGTGCCGATAAATGCCAGCAGAAAGCCGCGGATCAGAAATTGCGTGCCGATGGTGACCACCAGGGAAGGGGCTGCCAACTTTTTGACCAGCCAGCCGTTGAGCAGTCCCAGCGCCAATCCTCCTGCGGCGCCGGCCAGCAGGATCAGCGCAAAAGGCGCTTCGGGGAAATACAGCAGCACGATCTTGGTCAGGCCGTACATGACCAGCGCCGCAATCGCGGTGAAGGAGACGTCCAGTCCGCCAGAGGCGAGCACTACCAGAATGCCCAGCGCGAAAATGGCCGATCTGGTTGCCGCCCGCAGTACATCAAACAGCGAACCCAGTTGGAAAAACATGGGATTGACAACGGCCACGACCGCGAACAGAACGACAATGAGGCCAAGTGTAAAAAACTCGGGATGCCTGATCAGATACGGCGGGCGCTTGGGTGTGGTGCTGTCCTGTATGGCCGGGCTGGCCGAAGTCATAGTGGTCATGGTAGGCGGGGTAGAGTCAAAAGGGTTCAGGACAATAAGGCATGATAAAGCGTTTTTTCTTGCAGGCCTTCGGCCCGGAACTCATCGTTGATCCGGCCTTTTTTCATCAGCAGAATACGGTCACAGTTGGCCAGCAGTTCGGGAAGATCGTCACTGATAATAATGATGCTCATGCCCTGATCTGTCAGGGATTGAATGATCTGGTAAATCGTGTCTTTGGAGCCGACATCCACGCCCACGGTCGGGCCGTGCAGAATTAGCAACAGAGGATTGATAGCCAGCCAGCGACCGATGAGTACGCGCTGCTGGTTGCCCCCGGACAGGCTTTGCACGGGGTTCTGAACGTTGGGCGTGGCAATTTTCAGCCTGCTGGTCATCTCTTGCGAAAAGCGGGCAGCCTTGTCTTTCTGTATCTGTCCCAGCGCGTCGCACATCTGTGGTAGCACGGCAGTAATGGTGTTGTCGCTGATCGATCGGGTCAGAAACAGGCCTTCGACCAGACGGTCTTCCGGGACATAGGCAATACGCTGGGCAGCGGCCTGGGCCGGTGTGTTCACCGCTATCGGTTTGCCGTTAAGCGTCAGGCCGCCGCGCTGCAGCGGTGCTACCCCGGCAAGGGCGCGCGCCAGTTCATTCCTGCCTGAATCGAGCAGGCCGGTGATACCGATAATTTCACCCTTGTGCAGGTCAAAGGACACGTTGTCAAAACCCTGGTCGCGACCAATATTGTGCACGCCCAGCATGATCTCGGCTTGCGGGGCATTGCGGCGATAGCGCTGATCGCTCAGTACCCGGCCGGTCATCAGTTCGCTGATCTGGTGTTTGGTGAAATTATTGATTTCACCCTGGGTGATAACCTGCCCGTCACGCATCACGATCACATTGCCGCCAATGGCATAGCATTCGTCCAGTTTGTGACTCACAAACAGCACCGCGACGCCACGCGCGCACAGGTCCTTGACGATGCGGATCAGGTTATCCACCTCCTTCTGGGTCAGCGAGGTGGTGGGTTCGTCCATGATGATGAAACGCGCATTGCTGGCCGCTGCGCGCGCGATGGCAACCAGTTGACGGGTGGCCAGCGGCAGATCTTCGATTTTTGTCTGAAGAAAATAGCGGTCGTCCGGCAATTGCAGTTGGCGCAATGCGCCCACCGCGCGATCGTGCAGCACCTGGTGACTGATCACCCGCGCCAGTCGACCCTGATGCTCAGCCAGTTCCACGGTCAGGGAGATATTGTCCATGACACTCAGATTGGGAATCAGGGACAGGTCCTGGTATACCGTTTCAATGCCGGCGCCCAGGGCGCTTAAGGCGGAAAATTGCTCGAAGCGTTCTCCGTCCAGAATCAGATCGCCGTCGTCCGGCGGCTGGGCACCGGAAATGATTTTTATCAGCGTGCTTTTGCCGCAGCCGTTTTCCCCCAGCAAATGATAGATCTGGCCAGGATGAATATCCAGGCTGACGCCACGCAGCGCATGTACGCCGGTAAAGCGCTTATGGATCTGGCGAAGTGACAGGAAGGCATTGCCGCCTGGCGTGGGCGGCACTGGCGCGTTGCTGTGCGTTGGGCTAGTCGTTGTTGTCATAATCGTACGGGCGGGTATCCCATGGCGGGCCGCAAGCGCGCGGCCCGGTGGTTGTCGAGGCGATCGATCAGAAGTTGTATTGCTTGTAGTTGCTCTTGTCTACGCGAACCCAGCCGGCGCCACGAATAATCATGCCTTTGCCAGGGCCTTTTTCGACAGTAACCTTTTCGTAGCCGGGCACACCCAGGTCGGTACCGTTTTCGATGGTTTTGCCTTCGAGCAGCATTTTGGCGACATTGTTCATGGCCAGTCCGGCATCTTTCGGATCCCAGAATGCAATGCCGGTAATGGCGTCTTTTTCCATGTAAGGACCGGCCTCGCCGGGCAGGCCAGTACCGAATACGCATATTTTACCTGCTTTGCCGGCTTCTTCCACGGCCCGGCCAATACCGATCACGTCCAGAGACGAGGAGCCCTGGAAGCCGGCCAGATTCGGGTACTTGCGCAGCAACTGCTGGGCCACCTGATAGGCTTTCTCGCCGTCGTTATTGGTTTCCTGCATGGTCGTGACCAGTTTCAGGTCCGGGTACTTCGCTTTGGCGTTGTCGATACCGCCCTGTGCCCACTGTACTTGCGAGCGGCTACCCAGTGAACCCACCAGCACGGCCCATTCGCCCTTGTTCGCCATGCATTTGGCCAGGCGCTCATTCAGGTCGGCACCATATTCATTGTTCTTGAACGCTTCCAGGTCGTAATCGGTATTTTTTAGATTGTCCGCTTCATGGGTCACGATTTTGATACCACGGCTTTTGGCGCGGGCCAGAATCGGTTCCAGGGTAGGCGGGTCAAATGGCACGATAGCCAGTGCGCTCACGTTCTTGGCCACCAGATCCTGAATGATTTTCAGTTGCTGGGCTGCATCGGCACGACCCGGACCGGTTTGCGAGGCATTGATGTCGGGATTGGCCTTGGCAAATTCCTTGACGCCTTCTTCCATGCGGGTAAACCAGTTGATACCCGTGACCTTGACCACCGTTACGATGGATTTTTTCTCTTCGGCCTGCGCGCCCGCAGCAAAACCGGTGCTGATTGCGCAAGCCAGCAGGCACATTGGCAGTGTCTTTAGTTTCATACGTGTCTCCAAAATCCCATCGACGGACAGTGATCGGAACCGGATGGGGCGGCGCAGATCAATCGTTTCAATAGTGCTTCAGGCCTTCAGGGCCTGACGCCGTTTAATCTTCAGCTTCAATTCCTGTCTGGAATAGGCCAGGAAGAACAATAGCAACAGGCCCCAGATGCAGTTGCCAGCAAACTCGGATACGCCGATCAGATTGAACATGCTCGATAACAGTTGCAGCGCCATGGCCGCAAAAAAAACGCAGACTACGCGCCCATAGCCGCCGGCAGGATTGACGCCACCCATGACCGCGATCAGGATAGCGATCAGCAGATACGAATCGCCATACTTGGCACTTGCGCTGGCAGCCTGACTGGCCGAGATCAACCCCGAGCAGGCAGCCAGCACACCGCACATGGTGTAGGTGCAGATCAGCATGGTGTTACGGGAAATGCCGGCGTAGAAAGCCGCTTTGGGGTTGGTACCCTGCATATACAGGCGCAGACCGAAAGGCGTGCGCTTGAGCAGCCAGCCCAGAAAAAGCGCCAGGGCTACAAAAAGATAAAAAGCAATGGGAATGCCCAGGATGTTGTCATTGCCAATTGCCGATAGCGGTTCAATATAGGGAAGATTGACTGAAGAGCCATTGGACAACACGGTGGCAATGCCGGTGAACACCAGTTGCGTGCCCAGCGTGGTCAGAATCGGCGTCAGGTTAAAGCGTGCAATGATAATGCCGTTGAGCATGCCGCCCAGCAGGCCGACGCACAGCATGAGCCCCACAAAGGAAAAAGTGAACAGCCAGGGCGCGGCTTCGGCGTCGATCCACTGCGGCAACAACAGTGCCCCGATCACCCCGGCCAGGTTAGCCAGCGCAATGCCCGACAGGTCGATGCCGCCATTGCCCGAAATCATGGAGAGCATCATGGCCATGGCCAGCAAGCCCATTTGCGGCAATTGCATGGCCATGGACTGCAAATTGAACACGCTGACGAAGTCGCCGCCTGAAGACAAAAAATAGCCAGCCATTACGATGACGATATTGATCGCCAAAAGAAATGTCAGTTGCCGGTCTTTGAAGGGGGATAGGTGGGTTGTCATGATTTACGCGCCCGTGGAAAGCAGGGAGTCAATTTGCCCGCGATCGGGCATAGAGGCCGCGGTACCACTGCGGGTGACGGAAATGCCGGCAAGGGCCGAGGCAAATCGCAAGGCTGCCTCGGGCGACTTGCCTTCTGCCAGCGCGGTTGCCAGTCCGGCGGTAAAGCCGTCGCCGGCACCGGCCGTATCGATGCATTTACCCGCCCGGATGGCGGGAATATGGGTGCTGTCGCTGGCGGTATGCAGCAGCGATCCCTGCTCGCCCAGCGTGACCACGACGTTACGAACGCCTTTTGCCAGCAACAGGTCGGCGGCGCGTCGCGCCTGTTCCAGATCTGCGACCGGCAGCCCCGTCAGCAGACTGGCCTCGGTTTCATTGGGCGTGATCCAGTCGCATAGCGGGAAAACTTCATCGGGCAGTTGCCTTGCCGGTGCGGGATTAAAGATGGTGGTCACGCCATGCTTGCGGGCCAGGCGCAAGCCATGCAGCGCCACTTCCAGTGGCTGCTCCAGTTGCGTGACAAAAATATGGGCGTCGGCAATATCCTGTTCGATGGCGTCCAGGTCGGCCGGTACCATATGGGCTGCGGCACCGGCGTAAACAATGATGGCATTGCGGCCGGTATCGTCCTCAACGAATATATGGGCGGCGCCGGTGGTCAGATCATCATGCAGGGTGGCGCGCGAGGTCACGCCGGCATCCTGCCATGTCTGCCGGGCGTTTGCGGCAAACGCGTCGTTGCCCAGCCGAGTGTAAAAAAACACCTCAGCACCGGCCCTGGCGGCTGCGACCGCCTGGTTGGAGCCCTTGCCGCCCGGGCCCATGGCAAAGTGGCTGCCCAGCAGGGTTTCTCCAATAACTGGCATGCGGGTTGCCTTGAACAGCAGATCGGCAACATAGATGCCGACAATAACAATACGTGGACGTGATAGGCTCATATGAACAGAAACTCGGCTAAAGCATCAGGCAGGATGGCGGTTGGTCTGGGTGGGATTGAGCACGCCTTTTTTGAAGATAAAGCAGCCGTAGCTGCGGGTATCGGCGGTCGCAATGACACAGTAGGCACGACGGGCCCGTTCGTAGAAGGCGTGGCGTTCTATCGGGGCCAGGTGCAATGGATCTTCCAGCAAAGCCTGGACATCTTGCTGAACTTCGGGAATGTGTGCCGGGTCGTCCACCACTTCCATGCGCAAGGCCGGGTCAGGCACGAAACTGTCCAGCGCCATGACCGATAGCACCGCCCGGGCCACGCTGTCGGCGCTGGCGTCAATGCGCAGCAATTTGCCGATGCTGGTGTGGCGGGCGATAGAGTCCGAAGGGAAATGAGCGTCGCTGATAATCAGTTCGTCGCCATGGCCCATGGAGCGCAGGGCATGCAGCACGTCGGCATTTAGCAGTGGATCAATGTTCTTGAGCATTAATTGTCCTTGTTCAGGCGGGTATTATAATCAGTCACCGTAGGGAATCCAGATATTCTTGACCTGTGTCGCCTGGCGCAGGAACAGCTGGATGTCGGCGCTTGACCACTGATGCCAGTCGATGGCCTTGCCGTCGTTGCCAAACGTGCGTTTCAGGTTGCCGATCGAGTGCTGCTGCACTGTTTGTGACAGCTCGGCGTCACCGAACGCCCATACGCTGTCCACGTCGTCGTGGTCGGCCAGTACGGTGGCCAGCTCCAGGCTATCGCCGGTCACAATATTGACCACGCCTGCAGGTACATCGGACGTTTCCAGCACCTGATACAAGTCAGTCGCCAACAGGGCGCCGCGAGCGCCAGGCACAACAACAAGACTATTGCCCATTGCCATGCCGGCGGCAATCAGGGAAATCATGGAGAGCCAGGGCGATTCGTCAGGGCAGATTACGCCAATGACACCGATGGCTTCATGTACCGCGAGTGCCACACCACGCATGGGTGGCGTGTGCACGCGTCCATCGTATTTGTCAGCCCAGGCTGCAAAGGTGAACAGTCGTTCCAGTCCCAATTCGAATTCGCGTGCGGCTTCCTTTTTGCTGACGCCCGTCAGGCTGGTCAGACGCTGCGCGAGTTCATCGGTCCGGTACGACAGGTTTTCCGCCAGGTAGTACAGTACCTGAGACCGGTTGAAGGTGGTGGCATTGTGCCAGCCTGCCGCTTTGCGCGCCGCCGAGACCGCATTGCGGATGTCTTTGCGACTGCCTTGGGCGATGTGGCCGGCGATTTTGCCATCGCTATAGGTGATGGCGATGCTGGTGCCACCGTCGGGACGTGTCTGCTTGCCACCGATATACAGCTTGGCAGTACGGTCGATGCCGGGCAAATCGAAGCTGTCGCGGGCAGAGGTGACTGGCGCCACGCCGCTGCTGCCGGCTGTCTTCAGTGTCGATGCTTTGGCCCAGGATATCGGTTTGAGGTATTCGTAGATGCCTTCGAGTCCGCCTTCTCGACCGTAGCCTGATTCGCGCACGCCACCGAAGCCTACGGCGGCGTCAAACAGATTGCTGGCGTTGATCCACACCACGCCGCAACGCAGTTTCGGAGCGATATCCAGCGCCAGATTGATGTTCTCGCTCCAGACACTGGCGGCCAGTCCATAACGGGTGTTGTTGGCCAGCTCCACCGCTTCCTGGGGGGTGCGAAAGGTCATGCTGACCAGGACCGGACCGAATATTTCTTCCTGCGCCAGCGTAGAGGCCGGCTGTACACCGGTGATCAAGGTGGGTGGATAATAGGCGCCTGTGCCGGGCAGGGCCGTTTCCGATGCCTGCCACAGTTCGCCGCCCTGGCTAACGCCATCGGTGACCAGTTTGCGGATGCGTTGCAATTGCGACTCGTCGATGATGGCAGACATGTCGATGTTTTTGTCCAGGGACGGCCCCACGCGCAGCGTTTTCATACGTGCGCGCAGTTTGGCGTAGACCTGCTCTGCTACACTTTCCTGCACCAGCAGGCGAGAGCCTGCGCAGCACACCTGCCCCTGGTTGAACCAGATGGCATCGACAATGCCTTCAATGGCGCTGTCGATATCGGCATCATCAAAAATAATAAAGGGGGATTTGCCACCCAGTTCCAGCGTCAAACCCTTACCGGAGCCAGCAGTCTGGCTGCGGATCAGGCGGCCCACTTCGGTGGATCCGGTAAAGGCGACTTTATCGACGCCGGTGTGGGCAACCAGATATTCACCTGCTGCCCCATCGCCGGTTACTATGTTCAGCACGCCTGCGGGCAGCGAGTCGGCAGCCAGTTCGGCAAACAGCAGGGCGGTAAGCGAAGTAAATTCAGCGGGTTTGAGCACCACGGTGTTACCGCTGGCCAGTGCCGGGGCCACTTTCCAGGCCAGCATGAGTAGCGGGAAATTCCAGGGGATAATCTGGCCAACCACGCCATAGGGCTGCCACTGCGACAGTTCTGTTTCCTGTAACTGGGCGATGCCTGCGTGATACAGAAAATGGCGCGCAGCCAGCGGCACGTCCAGATCGCGCGATTCGCGAATGGGCTTGCCGTTGTCCAGTGACTCGAGTACGGCAAACAGGCGGCTGTGCTTTTGGAGCATGCGGGCCAGACTGTAGAGGTGTCTTGCACGAGCGTGACCGCCCATGGCCTGCCAGCCTTTCTGTGCCTTGCGCGCCGCTTTGACGGCGGCGTCGACATCGCTTTGCCCGGCCTGGCTGAGGGTGGCCAGCACCTTGCCGGTGGCCGGTTCCAGCGTCTCGAAAGTCGCATTGTCGTTTGCCTTGGTAAAGCGTCCGGCAATGAAATGGGTAAAACGCGACTGGTGGCCAGCCAGCCATTGGCGGGCGGCGTTGTCGCTTTCAGGAGCGGTACCGTATTGCATGGTCATAAAGTAATCGTTGACAGTCATGGCGTTAACCCATCGGGTGGCGGTTGGTGGCCGAATAGCGGCCGGTCACGAAGTGCTCGAGCTGGCGCTCGATATCGGCCAGCAGGCTTGAGGCGCCAAAGCGGAACAGGTCAGGCTCCAGCCAGCGCCGGCCCAACTCTTCGTTGACCAGGATGAGGTAGTTGATGGCGTCTTTGGCTGTGGACACGCCGCCGGCCGGTTTGTAGCCCACCTGAAAGCCGGTAAGCTCATGGAAAGCGCGGATGGCGCGCAACATGACCAGCGAAACCGGCAGGGTAGCGTTGACGCCTTCCTTGCCGGTGGAGGTTTTAATGAAATCGGCGCCGGCCATCATGCACACCATGGACGCTTTGGCCACATTGCGCAGGGTCCTGATGTCCCCGGTCGCTAGAATTGCCTTCACATGCGCGTCGCCGCAGGCCTGGCGGTACTCGCACATTTCCTGATACAACGCGGTCCAATTGCCGGTGAGGACGTGCTCGCGCGTAATGACAATATCAATTTCCCTGGCGCCAGCCGCGATCGAAGCGGCAATTTCCTGCAGCTTCAGTTCATGCGGCGAGAGCCCCGCCGGAAAGCCGGTAGAGACGGCGGCAACCGGAATGCTGGTGTGGGCGAGGGCGCTGACGGCGGTGCTCACATAACGATGGTATACGCAGACGGCGCCCGTGCTCAGCGGCAGGGTGAATCCCATGGCATCGAGCAGATCCTGACGAACGGGCTGGGCAGCCTTGGCGCACAAACGGCGTACCCGCTCCGGTGTATCATCGCCGTTGAGCGTGGTCAGATCGATGCAGCTGACCGCCTTGAGCAGCCAGGCAGCCTGTGCCTGCTTCTTGACAGTGCGGCGACCAGGCAGGGAAGCGATGCGTCGCTCAATGGCACTCAGATTGGCGCGTTGTGCTTCAACCAGCGCCAGATCCAGTGGCATAATCTGGTTGCGGGCGACCGCTTGCCACTGACCAGAGTGGGTGGCAGGATTTTTTGGGGGACTCACGAAGTGTCTCCTCCTTGAAAGAGGCATAATTGCATGACGATATTGTTAATATTCTAACAATAATGTTAATTTTATAACAACCAGTATTTTCAGCTGCTTGCGGCATGCCTTTGAACGATACAACATATTGGCTTATACAAGATGGCTTATACAAGAAAGACAGGACCATGGACAAATATATTATTGGCGTAGACATTGGCACGCAGAGCACCAAGGCGCTTATCGCCGGAACCGACGGTAGTGTCCTTGCCCAGGCCAGTGTCGCGTACCATCCGGACACACCGCAGCCGTTGTGGGCGCAGCAGGATGCAAGGGTCTGGCTGGATGCGTTCCTGTGCAGTGTGCGCGAATGCGTGGCGCATGCGCTGCAAAAAGGCATTCAGCAGGAACAGATCGCCGGCCTGTGTATCAGCAGCCTATATGGCGGCGCCGGGATTCCCGTCGATGCCGACTGCCAGCCCCTGTACCCATGCCTGATCTGGATGGACAGGCGGGCGACGGCAGAAACCGATGCGATTCGAGAACAGGTAGACCTGGAGCGCCTGTTTGAGATTACCGGCAACGGCGTGGACAGTTACTATGGCTTCACCAAAATGTTGTGGATCAAAAATAATGAACCGCAAATCTGGGATAAAACAGCATGGTTTCTGCCTCCCAATACCTGGATTGCCCACTATCTGACGGGCGAACTGGCCGTAGATCACAGTTCTGCAGGCAATATCGGCGGCGTCTATGACATGCAGCGCCATGTCTGGTCCGACCAGGCCATGCGCATGGTCGGGCTTGATCCGAAAAAAATGCCGCCCGTGTTGCTTGAGAGCACCGATGTGGTCGGCACGGTGACAGCCGACAAGGCTGCGCAACTTGGGCTGGCGCACGCGATTCCCATTGTGCTGGGCGGCATCGACGCAGCCATTGCCACATTCGCCGGCGGTGTACGCAAGCCTGGAGATCACGTGGCCATGCTTGGCACCAGCATGTGCTGGGGCTATTTGCAGACCGAAATGGAAAGTGGTCGCGATCTGGTATGTATGCCTTACGTCTACAAGGGGCTGACGCAGCGCTATGTCTTTGGTGGCGCGGCTACGGCGGGAGGCGCCGTGACCTGGTTCGTGGAACAGTTTTGTCAGGCCGAACTGGCCCAGGCCACGCAGCAGGGCATCTCGGTCTATACGCTTCTGGAGCAGCAGGCGGCGCCGCTACCACCCGGTGCGCATGGGTTGGTGTTCCTGCCGTACCTGATGGGTGAGCGCAGTCCGGTATGGGATGCCCGCGCCAGTGGGACCTTTGCCGGCCTGAATCTGACCCATACCCGGGCTCATCTGTACCGGGCGGTCATCGAGGGTATCGCGTTTGCCTTGTGGCACAACATGCGGGCCGTCGGGGACCGCCGGCAAAACCTTGACCAGCGTCTGGTGGTGGTCGGCGGCGCCGTCAACTCAGATCTATGGATGCAGATTATTGCCGATGTTACCGGATATCCGGTGTACACCATTGAAGAGGCCGTTGAAGCAGCGATGGGGGCGGCGCTGCTGGGCGCCGTCGGACTTGGCCTGGTCAGTGACGCCGAAGTGGAGCAGGGCTGGACCCATGTAGTGTGTCGCGCCACCCCGAACGAGCGAGCGCACCAGACGTACCAGCGGCTTTTTGCCGTATACGAAGGCTTGTATCCGGCGATGCAATCGTCCATGCATGCGCTGGCAGCCATGCGGGGTGGATGAGGATATAAGGGTAACCAATTGCGTTGTGTTTTTTGCGCAGCGACGTCGCACTCACCAGTTTGCTCGCAAACGTAAACATGCTTGCAGAAATGACAAGAGCGCGCGCCATTTATTTCAGCAGTTGTTTCGTCAAGGTAACCCAATAGCCGGCGCCATATTGCAACGCGTCGTCGTTGAAATCGTAATATGGATTATGGACAGGAGGGTCATTTTCTCCCTTTGCCGACCCCAGCATAATATAAGCGCCGTCACACACCTGTTGCATGTAGCTGAAATCTTCTGAACCCGTTCGTGCCGGCAGGTCAGTGTTGACTGCTGCGTCGCCGACCAGTGTCCGTGCTGCTGTGATGGCCGCTTGTGTGGGTACTTCTGCATTGATAACGGGAGGGTAGCCTTCGATATACTTCAGGTCGATCTGCGTTCCGTAGCTTTTCGCCATGCCGGCGCAGACTTCTTCTATCCTCTTGCGTGCCAGGGCGCGTGTTTGCACGGTAAAAGACCGGCAGGTTCCGCGGATCAGTGCATCGTCGGGCAGCACATTCCATGTGTCGCCGGCGCTGATTTGGGTGACGCTCAATATCAACGCATCCTGTGGATTCACGTTGCGACTGACGATACTTTGCAGGGCGCAAACAAGACTGGAAGCGGCGACGATCGAGTCAATTGCTGCCTGGGGATGAGCCGCATGCGCGCCTTTTCCCGTAATCCGGATCTCAAAGAAGTCAGAAGCCGAAAACATCGGGCCGGAGCGAATGCCGAATTTACCCAAGGCCATTTGCGGTACGTTGTGCATACCGTAAATCGAATCGCAAGGAAATAGATCGAACAGGCCCTGCTCCACCATTTGTCTGGCCCCGCCCTCATTTTCTTCGGCGGGCTGGAAAATAAATTGTACAGTTCCGTTGAAGTCCCGGTTCTCACTTAGATAGTGTGCGGCGCCGAGCAACATGGCTGTATGACCATCATGGCCGCATCCATGCATTTTTCCGGAATGCCGGGAAGCATGGGCAATATCGCCTTTTTCCTCCATATGAAGTGCGTCCATATCCGCCCGCAATCCGATAGTGGGCCCGGTGCCGTTGGCCAGCGTGCCGACAACACCTGTCCCGCCAAGACCGCGATGCACTTCTATACCCATATTGGTGAGTGCTTCTGCCACCAGGTTCGAAGTGCGGACTTCTTCGAATGCCGTTTCGGGGTGGGCGTGAATATCGCGACGCCATAGCGTCATTTGGTGCTGCAATTGAGGAGATATCAGATTTGAAATAGTCATGTTTCAGCTCGTCAGATTAATTTTGGTGGCATAACAAGCGGATTGTTCCATGACCAGGCGATTTACAACAATGACAGTGATCGAATAGAATCGTAGAGAAAAACGCAACAGACGGTCGGCAATACGCTAACCGCCTATTTACAACACAGCAGACCGTGTACGGCCTGACATTGAGAATAAAACGATGAAAAAAATGTTCAATGCACAGCGTTTGCAATATTTCCAGCAGGTAGTTGTTTCGGGCTCGGTGCGGGCCGCTGCAGATGTGCTCGGTGTTGATCCGTCGTCGGTGAGCCGTTCGATCGCGCTATTGGAAGACGAAAGCGGGTTGCGTCTGTTGCAGCGCAAGGGGCGGGGAATCGAGCCGACGGAAACAGGCAAGTTGCTGGCTTCCTACGCGCGGCAGCAAATGGCATTGTTGGATGGTTTTTACTCTGAACTGAATCAGATCCACAGTGCACAACGGGGGCATATAAATATCGGGGTTGGCGAAGGAATGCTGGATATGTATTTTCATCCAGTTATAACCAACTATATGCGCGAGCATACCAATATCACGCTGAATCTTACCGTAGGCAGCGTTGCTCAAAATTCTGCTGATTTACTGGAAGAGAAAATTGATATTGCTTTGCTGTATACGCCGTTCAATGATGTTCGATTTCGTGTTCATGGGAGTCGGCCAACCAATCCCATTCAGGCAATTGTCCATAAGCACCATCCTCTCGCACGCATCCGGCACCCTTTGAATTTGGTAGATCTCGTTCCGTACGCTGGCGCCACACTGCATGAACATTTTGGCTTGAGCCAATATATCAAAGCAGCAGAATTAAGCGAGCAAGTGGCGCTAAGGAATGTGCTTACCACCTCTTCCTATCGGGCGCTTTGGCATTTCGCCAACGCCAATCTGGGGTATACCCTTAGTTCAGGTGTGTTCGCAGCGGTTTACAACATGACGGACGTTGTTGCGCTCCCAATGGCCAATCCCCTTTTCAACCGTTGCAACATCGGAATTGTAACGCGTGCCGGAAAGCATCTTTCTGCGGCCGAGCAGTCGTTGCTCGATCACATGGTAGGCCATATGGAACAGGCACAGCCAGGCGGGGTTTAGTAGTCATTTCTATTGTTGTTGTTTCTGCATGATTTCTATTGGGCTCATGTCATTGATTATCCACTGACCGCGAGGATATTCTTGGCTGATCCATACGTTCAAATCTGACATCAATTTCAACAATATGCAGTCTGGAGCTTTCATGAAAAACTCAACCCGGCGCGTTCTCGCTGCCTTTCTTGCTCTTCGGTATGTCGCGTTCACCGTGCTCACCTTGTTGGCCCTTGCTTACAGCAGCATTGTGAGAGCAGATGAAGCATATCCATCCCGGAAGCCCATTTCCTTGATCGTGCCCTATCCTGCGGGTGGGGCCAGTGATTATTCAGCACGCATTTTCAGCGATGTGATAGGAAAAGCCATTGGACAGACAGTGATTGTAGAAAATATCGGGGGCGCCACAGGGGTCATTGCAGCGAATCGATTGTTGAAGTTGCCCGACGACGGCTACCAGATTTTTCATGGTTCCCCGAATGAATTGATTCTGCCACCGCTGGTCAATAAATCGGTCAAATTCAAATCGGAGGATTTTGAATTGGTTCAGCCCATTACGACCGCCACGTTGGTTGTCCTGGCTCGACGCGGGTTGGATGTGGACAATCTGGATGATGTAGTACGACTAGCGCAACAAAAAGGTCGTGCACCTGTGACGTATGCTACGGTCGGGATCGGGTCTCTTTATCATATGATTGGCGAACGTTTGAGAAAAGAGCTTGATTTGAACCTACAGCATGTTCCGTATCAAGGTGGCGGGCCGGCCTTGACCGATGTTGCGGGAGGACAGGTCGATTTGGCGATCCTGCCGTTTACGGTTTCCATGGTGCATCAGCAAGCCCAGGGGCGCTTCAAAATCGTATCCGCACTAAGCAACGAAGTGCCGGACGCGCTCAAGAGCATTCCGTTGATCAAAGAAAGCAAGTTGGTTAAAAACGTGGACTACCGGATTAGCGGTGGATATTTCGTCAAGACCGGCACGCCTGCACATGAAAAAAATGCGCTTCGTAAAGCGATTGGTACTGCACTGCAAGATCCGGAGGTCCGGCAAAAACTGCAGCACGAAGGCCGGCTTGTCGCCCAACCCATGAGTGCGCAAGAAAGTGACGCTTACTGGACGACTGAAATCAGTAAACTTCGCGAATTGGTCAAACTGATTGATTACCGGCCACAATAATAAGCAGTCCATTAGTCAGTCTTTTCCACATATGATGTATCTGACTCATTGAGCAATAAATAAGGAAGTAGAACAAATAGAATAATTGACTTCTTTATTTATTGTATATACTATAAATAGTGGATATCAGCTGTGATCCTGTGAAAAATAGGCGCAATATCGTCATGCGAGGTATTTCTTTCGCGGCGGTACGGGATATGGATTTTGGTACGGCCATAGCATTGCCCGACCGACGTCGGGATTATGGAGAGGAACGGTGGCAGGTGCTAGGAATGATAAACGGTCGTCTTCATATGCTGGTGTTTACGTGGCGCGGCGAGACAATGCATGTCATTAGC
>NZ_JBQEAU010000023.1:0-20096 GCF_052108595.1 Advenella sp. | reverse complement strand
ATGGGGGCCGGAGGAATTTGCCAAGGCTAGCCCGTTTCCTGAAGTCCTGGCGGAGCGATTTGGTGACAAAACGGCGCAGGAAATGATCCGCCCCCGTGGTCGACCCAAAGCGGCGCAAACCAAGGTGCCGGTGAGCCTACGCATTGATGCGGACACGCTGCAGGCATGGAAGGCGACAGGTAAAGGGTGGCAAACCCGTATGGCCCGAGTGCTTTGCGAACAGGCGCCAGGTCATCGCTAGCGATTTCTTGCCCGACTCTGCCTTGCCGCGCCGGCGCATTCTGGTCTATTCGCTGCTTTTCCGGATTTGCGAGAAATCGCGTCCGACGCGACAGCGCATGCCCCTGTCGCAAATTTCTGACATAAATGATTGATTCGGCGTGGCTTTTTTGTTCATAGCCGTTAAGTTTTCTTGCCAAACGGCTCACGCAATGCTATAGTCACAGGCTAACCACTGTAGTTGGGTTCACTGATTGGCCGGCTTTTGAACTGGTTTCAGGCGCTATACAGGTATCAAAGAATGATTTCAAAGATTCACGGAGAGATTCACGGAGCGGGCACGAAAAGTGCGGCGCCACGTAGTCTTTATGCCTCTTATACCTGTGTGCGCCTTGATCTGTTTGGTCAATTGCTGGCTTTGCGATGCCGTTTTTTTGTGTCGCAACGCCGCTGACAGCACTTTGAATTGAACCTGCATGGGTATTGTTGTCCGGGAAGGCAATGCGTTGCAGTCTTGAGTTTAACCGGATGAATCATATTAAATTTAGCCCCAGCCAATCGTAGCTGGGAATTGGAGAAAATGATGTCGAATACGACACCTACGCCTGCCGCTTATCGGCTGGGACTGGTTGGTCGCAAGGTTGGCATGATGCGTATCTTCACGGAAGAAGGCGAGTCAATCCCTGTCACCGTGCTGGACGTATCCAACAACCGTGTTACCCAGGTCAAGTCTCTGGACACAGACGGCTATGCTGCCGTTCAGGTTGCCTACGGCGAACGCCGTGCAAGCCGTGTGGTCAAGGCGCAAGCAGGTCACTACGCAAAAGCCGGTACAGAAGCCGGTTCCGTCCTTAAAGAATTTCGTCTCGATCCTGCAAAAGCCGCTGAATTTACAGCCGGCGCCGTTGTTGCTGTCGAAAGCGTATTCGAAGCCGGCCAGAAAGTCGATGTGCAAGGCACAACGATCGGTAAAGGCTTCGCAGGTACCATCAAGCGTCACCATTTTGGTTCCCAGCGCGCTTCTCACGGTAACTCCAGGTCGCATCGCGTGCCTGGTTCTATCGGTCAGGCTCAGGATCCAGGTCGTATTTTCCCTGGTAAACGCATGTCTGGTCACCTGGGTGATGTAACCCGTACCGTTCAAAATCTTGATGTTATCCGTGTTGACGCCGAGCGTGGTCTTCTGATGGTCCGTGGTGCAGTGCCCGGTCACAAGAATGGCGACGTCGTGGTTCTGCCGGCCATCAAAATGTCTGCGAAAGGAGCTAAATAATGGATCTTAAGCTCCTGAACGATCAGGGCCAGTCTGACGCAACCGTCAGCGCACCTGACACAATCTTTGGCCGTGATTTCAACGAAGCGCTGGTTCACCAGGTCGTGATTGCCTATCAGGCAAATGCACGTTCCGGTAATCGTGCCCAGAAAGATCGCGAACAGGTCAAGCACAGCACGAAAAAACCATGGCGCCAGAAAGGCACCGGGCGCGCTCGTGCCGGTATGACATCTTCCCCAATCTGGCGTGGAGGTGGTCGTGCATTCCCGAACTCTCCTGAAGAAAACTTCAGCCAGAAAGTCAACAAAAAAATGTATCGCGCGGGTATCCGTTCGATCCTGTCTCAATTGGCGCGCGAAGGTCGCATCGCCGTTGTTGACGCTTTCACCTTCGACACGCCAAAAACAAAACTGGCTGCGTCAAAACTGAAAGCCATGGGTCTGGATTCCGTTCTGATCATCACCGACACCGTTGATGAAAACACCTACCTGGCAACTCGCAACTTGCCAAACGTAGCTGTTGTAGAACCGCGTTACGCTGATCCGCTGTCTCTGGTCCACTACAAAAAAGTGCTGATCACCAAAGCAGCTATCGCTCAATTCGAGGAGATGCTGGGATGAAAGCAGAACGTTTATTGCAAGTGATTTTGGCTCCCGTCATCACTGAAAAAGCGACATTCATCGCCGAGTCTGGTGAGAAACCCCAAATCGCGCTGCGTGTTGCACCTGATGCAACCAAGCCCGAAGTGAAAGCAGCTGTTGAAATGCTGTTCAAAGTTGAAGTTGATTCCGTCTCTGTACTGAACCGTAAGGGTAAGGTCAAGCGCTCAGGCCGTTTCGTCGGTCGCCGCAAAGCCAACCGCATTGCTTACGTTTCACTGAAAAAAGGTCAGGAACTCGACTTTACGGAGGTAAACTGAGATGGCCTTAGTTAAAACAAAACCAACCTCTGCTGGTCGTCGCGGCATGATCAAGGTCGTGCACGCCAATCTGCATAAAGGTGCTCCGTTTGCAGCCCTGGTTGAGCATCAAAAACGTGGTTCCGGCCGTAACAACAATGGTCATATCACTGTCCGTCATCGTGGCGGTGGTCATAAGAGCCATTACCGCGTGGTCGATTTCCGTCGCAATAAAGATGGTATCCCTGCAAAGGTAGAGCGTCTGGAATACGATCCTAACCGTACTGCACACATTGCCCTGCTTTGCTATGCAGACGGCGAGCGTCGTTACATCATCGCTCCTCGTGGCCTGGAAGTCGGTGCATCACTGTTGTCTGGCAAGGAAGTGCCTATCCGCGTGGGTAACACCATGCCGATCCGCAACATTCCTATCGGTTCAACCATCCACTGCATCGAAATGTTGCCAGGCAAAGGTGCGCAAATCGCCCGTTCCGCCGGCGCATCTGCTGTACTGATGGCCCGTGAAGGCATTTACGCCCAGATCCGTCTGCGTTCCGGTGAAGTTCGCCGCGTGCATATTGATTGCCGCGCGACAATCGGTCAAATCGGTAATGAAGAACACAGCCTGCGTCAATACGGTAAAGCCGGTGCGATGCGTTGGCGTGGTATTCGTCCGACCGTTCGTGGTGTTGCCATGAACCCGGTTGATCACCCACACGGTGGTGGTGAAGGCCGTACAGGTGAAGCTCGTGAGCCGGTCAGCCCATGGGGTACACCGTCCAAAGGCTTCAAAACCCGCCGCAACAAGCGTACTGACTCAATGATTGTGTCACGTCGCAAGCGTAAATAAGGGGCGAACTAAATGTCACGTTCTATTAAAAAAGGTCCTTTCGTAGACGCCCACTTGCTCAAAAAAGTGGATGCCGCCGTCGATGGGAAAGAGAAAAAACCGATCAAAACCTGGTCGCGTCGTTCAACCATCCTGCCTGATTTCATCGGCTTGACAATTGCTGTTCACAATGGCCGTCAGCACGTGCCTGTGTATGTGAACGAAAATATGGTTGGTCACAAGCTTGGCGAGTTTGCTCATACCCGTACGTACAAGGGCCATGCTGCAGACAAAAAGTCTAAGAGGTAAGCGATGGAAACTACAGCCGTTATTCGTGGTGTACATATCTCTGCGCAAAAAACCCGTCTGGTTGCGGACATGATCCGTGGCAAGTCTGTGGCACATGCGTTGAATATCCTTACATTCACACCAAAAAAAGCCGCTGGTATCGTCAAGAAAGCTCTGGAATCCGCAATTGCGAATGCCGAGCACAATGATGGTGCCGATATTGACGAACTGAAAGTGACGACAATCTATGTCGACAAAGCTCAGTCAATGAAGCGATTCTCCGCAAGGGCCAAGGGCCGCGGTAACCGTATCGAGAAGCAGACTTGCCACATTGTGGTCAAAGTCGGCGCATAAGGAGTCACAATGGGTCAGAAAATTCACCCTATCGGGTTCCGTCTCGCAGTTAACCGTAACTGGAGCTCACGCTGGTACGCTGACGATAAAGACTACGGCGCCATGCTGGCCGAAGACGTCCGCGTTCGCGAGTACCTGAAGCGGAAACTGAAAAACGCATCCGTCGGTCGCGTCCTTATCGAGCGTCCTGCAAAAAATGCACGGATCACTGTATTTTCTGCACGTCCCGGTGTTGTCATCGGTAAACGCGGCGAAGATATCGAGAGCCTGAAGTCAGACCTGCAACGCCTGATGGGCGTGCCGGTTCACGTTAATATCGAAGAAATTCGCAAGCCTGAAACCGATGCTCAGCTGATCGCTGATTCTATCGCTCAGCAGCTGGAAAAACGGATCATGTTCCGCCGCGCCATGAAACGCGCGATGCAGAACGCCATGCGCCTGGGTGCGCAGGGTATCAAGATCATGTCAGCCGGCCGTCTGAATGGTATCGAAATTGCCCGTACCGAATGGTATCGTGAAGGTCGTGTGCCTCTACACACCCTGCGCGCCATCATCGATTATGGCACCTCTGAAGCACAGACTACCTACGGTATTATTGGTATCAAAGTCTGGGTCTACAAAGGCGATCTGCTGCCAAACGGCGAAATGCCTGCTGAAGTGGCTGCTCCTCGTGAAGATGAGCGTCGTCCACGTCGTCCTCGCGGTGACCGTCCTGATGGACAGCGTCGTCCGGGTGGCCGTGGTCGCAGCAGTGGTCGCAAAGCAGGTGATGCTGCAGCGCCAGCCGCAGCAACTGCGACAGAAGGAGAATAATTATGTTGTCACCAGCACGCAGGAAATATCGTAAAGAGCAGAAAGGCCGCAATACCGGTCTGGCTACTCGCGGTACCAATGTAAACTTTGGCGACTTCGGTCTGAAAGCTACTGGTCGCGGTCGTCTGACGGCTCGCCAGATTGAGGCAGCCCGTCGTGCCATGACCCGTCACATCAAACGTGGCGGTCGTATCTGGATCCGAATTTTCCCAGACAAGCCGATCTCTCAGAAACCTGCTGAGGTCCGTATGGGTAACGGTAAAGGTAACCCGGAGTACTGGGTAGCCGAGATCCAGCCTGGTAAAGTATTGTACGAAATGGACGGCGTCAGCGAAGAGCTGGCACGTGAGGCGTTCCGTCTGGCAGCAGCCAAGCTGCCAATCGCGACAACGTTTGTCACACGTCACTTCGGCGCATAAGGAGAGATTCATGAAAGCAAGTGAACTCCGTTCGAAAGAGACGACCGAGCTGTCCAAAGAGCTCGAAAGCCTGTTGAGGGCGCAATTTAGCCTGCGTATGCAGCGCGCTACTCAGCAGCTGTCCAACACCAGTCAGTTATTGAAAGTGCGTCGCGACATCGCGCGTGTACGCACCGTCATTACTGAAAAAGCTGCAGGTAAGTAATATGAGCGAAACAACGCAAACGACACCCGCAAAGCGTCAGCGTACCCTGATCGGTAAAGTGGTTAGCAACAAGATGGACAAATCTGTCGTCGTTCTGGTAGAACGTCGCGTGAAGCACCCCATCTACGGCAAAATCATGGTCCGTTCAAACAAGTACAAAGCGCATGACGAGTCCAATGAGATCAACGAAGGCGACACAGTAGAAATTACTGAAGGTCGTCCTATTTCACGCAGCAAATCGTGGAGTGTCGTTCGTCTTATTGAAGCAGCACGCGTCATCTGATGCTTCGCCGGCGCTAGCCAAGTCAGGGTCCTGTGCATTTTGCAGGCCTGCGACGGCACAGATTGCCGGTATGCGAAGAAGAAGTACCAAAGCCACCCTTTTGAAGGGTGGCTTTTTTTGTGCGCATAGCCAACAGATACTGCTCGGGGCGGCGTGTTTTGTCGGGGTAAACCCAGGCTCCAAGATAGGCAGCCGGCCCATATCAAGATTTATCGTCATGCAGACGGCGTTGTTTGACTACAATCACACTATTTTTATCAAAGGAGATGGCATGCGTTTGATTCTAATCCCGGCGGCCTTGGTCAGCATTGTTCTAGCCGGTTGCACGACCGGTTCAGCGGACGGCAACAATCTTAGCAGCACACAGCAGTCTGTTTATATCTGCAAGGGTAAACGTCAACTGGGTGTGGCCTATGAGTTCGTCAACGACAGGGCAACCAAAGTGATTGTGAGCGACAAGCGCCGGACATATGAACTGACACGTGCAGACCAGACCGATGGCGACGCTACGGCGTTTACCAACGGGACGGTCACCTGGATCGCCAGCGGCGAGGTCACTCAGCAGTCTGTCAAGACCCATCAGGGCAGCCGTCTGCTCAAGGTGAGGCGCAACGGCAGGGCTGCTGCGGTCGCCAGCGATTGCAACCCGGGCTGAATAAGCGCTTCGTTCAGTACATCACGCCACACCTTTTGCAGGAGTGGTGTTTTATTTTGCTTCAGATCAAAACAATGAGGCGTTGCGCCTCTGCTTTGTCCATATCGGACAAGGAGCGCATCCGGGCGTGATATGCTTGTGCCGATTTGCTTTTTTATCCCCTTGCTATGCCTTGCTCCAAGCGCTTCCCCTTGCCGCCACTGGCGAGCATTCCACCCCAGATTGCCTGCGTGACCGATTATGAGTCCTACGCGCAGGAGCGCGTAGAGGCGGGCAGCTGGGCCTATCTGAACAGCGCAGCGGCCGACCAGCTTACGCGTCGCAGCAATCGCTGCGCACTGGATGCCATCCGCCTGCTCACCCGCAATATGATGCCGATGCGCGGCGGACATACGCAATTGGATCTATTTGGCACGACATACGCACATCCGATCTTTATCGCGCCGGTTGCCTATCACCGGCTGGTCCATCCCGATGGCGAGCTGGCAACGGCACTGGCGGCACAGGCCATGCAGGCCCTCATGGTGCTGAGCACGCTGTCGAGCATTGCACTCGAAGAGGTGGCCGCCAGCACTGCCGCTCCCCTGTGGTTTCAGCTTTATCTTCAGCCTGAAAAGGCACAAACCCGGACACTGGTAAGCAGAGCCGAGGCGGCTGGCTATCGGGCGCTGGTGGTAACAATCGATGCACCGATCACCGGCCTGCGCAATGTCGAGCAGCGTGCAGGTTTTGTGCTGCCCGGCCACATATGCGCTGCCAATCTTCGGGGAATGCCTTCACCGCCTGCGCATACCGCGGCGCCCGGTACGAATCCGATATTTGGCAGTGCCCTGGTCCAGGCCATGCCGACATGGGAAGACCTCGCCTGGCTGGTTTCGATCACCCGCCTGCCGGTGCTTGCCAAAGGCGTACTGAACCCGAAGGATGCCGAGGACGCCATGGCTGCGGGCGTGGCCGGGATTATCGTGTCCAACCATGGTGGACGGGTGCTGGACACGCTGCCGGCCACCATTGAGGCGTTACCCGCCGTGGCGCAGGCGATTGGGGGTAAGGTTCCGATCCTGTTCGATGGCGGCATTCGCCGCGGCACCGATATCGTCAAGGTACTAGCCCTTGGCGCAAACGCCGTGCTCGTGGGTTTGCCGATTATTCATGGCTTGGCGGCGGCCGGCGCAACGGGCGTAGCTCATGTGCTGCATATGCTGCGTACCGAGCTGGAAATGGCCATGATGCTTTGCGGTTGCAGGAACCTGGGGGAAATTAACTGCGATGTGCTCTGGCAGCCATAACGGAAAGGGCTCGAAGGCACTGCGCGTACAAAAGTAGCGGATTTTGCGGGGAAGACCAAGGAATGAGAATCACAAATCCGACGTTTTTTTCATTTTCACAGCCTGCAGCCTTGTTATACCAGCACGGCCTGACCGTCTGACTGGGATCGACGGCTGCTTGGGCTCCGCGCAGAACAGCCCGAAAAATGCAGCTCAAATGCTTATAAAGCAACGTGAAATACATGAAAGATTAAAAACTAGCAATTTAAATTCAAAACATTTCATGTGTGTGCCGCCGAAAAACCCACGAACTTTACAAAAATTAAAAATGTTCCTGTTTGTTGTTTGTGTGACATATTGTATCAAATGAGAATATATCTTATTATCAGCCTGCGGCTGTCGGTCCTGGATTGATTTGGTCCTGCTACGTCGCGCGACATCCCGACATTGTGATGGGTCGTTGCCGATTTTCGCAGTCACCATTTTGCCCTTTTCGGCAAAGGGTTCAGGCGTCTTAACGTCAAAGCGCGATATGCAAGTGCGGGTGGCAGCAGCTGGTCTGTTTTTTTGTTACAGGTTGAGGAAATAAATGAGAAGTATCGACAATCCCCGCAGGACATGTGTCCGACCGTTGCTGAGCCGGGAAAGCGTTGCGCCTGCATTCCGGCGCAGGCTGGTGCCGGGCGCGCTGGTGACAGGCGCATTGGTGGCCGCCCCGGTTTACGCACAACAGGCCGCAGCGCCCCGCATTCATGCCGGCACATTGCCCGCGGTCATTGCGCAGGACGAGGCAGGTTATCAGGTCGGGGAAATACAGAGCAGAAAATTCGGCGCTACGCTGCAACAAACGCCCAAATCAATCACGGTCATTCCCGAAAGACTGATGCACGATCGTGGCGCGGCGTCGCTGGCCGACGTACTGCGTACCACGCCGGGCATCACATTGGGCTCCGGCGAAGGCGGCACGCCCACCGGTGACCGCCCATTCGTACGTGGTTATGAAGCGAGTACCGATATTTTTATCGACGGTGCGCGTGATTATGCGCGAGGATCGCATGAAACCTTCAATCTGGAATCGGTCGAAGTGGTCAAGGGTCCCAGCTCTGTACTATCTGGTCGTGGCGGCACCGGTGGCAGTATCAACCTGGTGACCAAGTCCCCGAAACTGGAAAAGTTTTTCAGCGTGACTGCAGGCTATGGTACGTCCGGCCAGTGGCGCAGCACGATTGACGGCAACTACCAATTTTCAGACAGTGGGGCGATTCGCCTGAATGCCATGAAAATGGGCGGCGAAGTACCGGGTCGCGACGGCGTGGATATTGACCGCTGGGGTATTGCACCCTCTATTGCTTTTGGTCTGAATACCCCGACACGGCTGACCCTGAGCTATTCTCATATCGAAAATAACGATCTGCCCGACCAGGGCGTGCCTTTCAAGAATGAGGCCAATCCGGGACGCAGAACACCGCCAAAGGTTGATCGCGATAACTTCTACGGTCGGCGCGGCGTGGATTTCCGTGAAAACGTATTCGACATGGCCACCGCCATTGCCGAACGCGACATTAATCAGGACTTCACGATCAGGAACCTGACGCGCTATAGCCGGACCCTGAATCATTATCTGATGAGCCGCCCCACTTTCGACAATTGCGCACCTGGGGCTGGCGGCCTGTGCGCGACCGAAGGCCCGGGTGTAAAGTTTACCCGCAAGGACCGGGCACGCTGGCGTTCGACCGAGTCGCTAATCAACCAGACAGATCTGTATGGATCGTTTTATACCGGATCGGTAAAACACAACATGACGGTCGGTTTGGAGTTGGGCAAGGAAGATGTCTATTCCAAATCCATTTCAGGTACGCCGATCACCTCACGCAAGGGCGAGCTTGACTCCCTGTACGATCCGAATTCGGGCCGCGACTATGCCTATCGCCTTGTCTACGGCGCCAAAGAAAAGGATGGCGACATCAAGACCCGCTCGGTCTATCTATTTGACACACTGGAGCTGAACCCGCAGTGGTCAGTCAATCTGGGCCTGCGCTATGACCAGTTCCGCGTGCAGAACAGTCGCGCCAGCCGCAAGGACAGCTTCTGGAACTACCAGGCAGGCGTCGTCTATAAACCGGTGCCTTATGGCAGCGTCTATCTGACCTACAGCACTTCCTCCAATCCATCGGGAGAGAACCTGGGTCAGAACGGCGGCGCAGACGGGGCGGCCGGTGCTGCCCAGGTGCGCGACTTGAAGCCCGAACGTAGCCGCAGCTGGGAGCTGGGCACCAAATGGGATCTGTTTGACCAGCGGCTGTCACTGACCGGCGCCTTGTTCCAGACAGACAAGACCGATTCCCGTTCTACCGACCCGCTGACCGGCGATGTCACCTTGAGCGGCAGCAATCGCGTTCGAGGCCTTGAGTTGGGTGTGGCCGGCTCCCTTACACCCAAATGGGATATCTGGGCTTCATGGTCATGGCTGGGTCCCAAGATCAAGCAATATCGTAGCGGAAAAGAGGTCTTCGATGGCAATCAGATGAAGTTCATCGCCCGGCAAAGCGCCAGTGTCTGGACAACCTATAAAGTGTTGCCGCAGGTAACGGTGGGGGCGGGTGCCACCTATATGGGCAAGCGGTTTGTGGATGATGCCAACGACTACTATCTGCCTTCTTACTGGCGGTATGATGCCATGGTGCGTTATGACGTGAACAGCAAGCTGTCGTTCCAGCTCAATGCCAATAACCTGAGCAACAATGAAGTGTATGACGCTTCGCACGTGGGTCTGTTTGCCAACGTCGGCCCCGGTCGTTCGTATATGCTGACTGCATCCTACAAATTCTAAAGCAGCGGCAACAACGCCCTGATGCGGATGGCAGGGACCCGCTCTGTGTGCCTGCCGCATTTTTTTCAGGATATCTTCCTTATATCTTCCTTATGTTAGTGACCATTCCCGATGTGTTATCTGTAGATGCCGTGGTGCAGTTGCGTGAGCAACTGGAGCAGGGCCAGTGGGTCGATGGCAGGGGCACGGCCGGTTATCTTGCGGCAGCTCAAAAGACGAACGTGCAACTGGCCGACACCGATCCGCTGGCCGCAAGCCTGGGCAACGCTATTTTGGAGATACTCAGTCAAAATGTGTGCTTTATCTCGGCCAGCCTGCCCCTTAGAATTCTTAGTCCCATGTTCAATGCCTATGCCGGTGAACAGGAATACGGATTTCATGTGGACAATTCGCTGCGTGTGGATCCGCAAACAGGCGAGCGTATCCGTGCAGACGTTTCATCGACACTGTTCCTGAGTGATCCCGGCGAGTACGACGGAGGCGAATTGCTGATCCAGGACACCTACGGTGAGCAGCGTGTCAAACTACCTGCAGGCCATATGGTGGTGTACCCCTCGACCAGTTTGCACCGGGTCACGCCCGTGACTCGAGGCAAGCGCATGGCGGCCATTTTGTGGATTCAGAGCATGGTGCGCGACGATGCCCAGCGGGCCCTGCTGTTTGAAATGGACAATACCATCCAGCAATTGGCGACCGAACTGGGCGAACACAGCAGCGTGCTGTCGTTGTCGGGTATTTATCACAACCTGGTGCGCCGCTGGGCCAACATATAGGCGTAAGCGTCCCGCGGGTGGCGCGCAGTGCCCAGGCCTCCATGCCATGGGCAGTCCAGCAGCTTGCCGGGACAACATTGCCGCCAAATAATGACGCTTTGACAAGATGCCCGGCGGTGAGCTTCGGGTCAGAGCGGCGCGTCCTGCAGGTACGATTGAAAATTTTATCGGGCGGCATGCGGGCAAAATCAAGAAACCAATGACTATCGAGGAAATGAACGAGATTGCCGCCGCAGGTTGGGCAGGTGATAAATGAAGATCGCTGTCGATATGAACATACTTGTTCGCGCGGTTTTGCAGGATGACGAAGATCAGGGCAGGGCAGCAGCGAAAGTATTGAAAAACGCCTCATTGATCGCCGTTCCATTGCCCTGCCTATGTGAACTGGTCTGGATTTTGCGCAGGGCGCCAAACTGTCCAAAGAAGAGGTGGCCCAGACAATCGGTGATTTGCTGAATGCGGGAAACGTTGTAATGAACCGGCCGGCAGTCGAGGCCGGGCTTTTAATGCTTGAAGCGGGTGGCGATTTCGCAGATGGTGTCATTGCCTATGAGGGCAATTGGCTGGGAGGTGAAACGTTCGTGTCATTTGATAAACTTGCCGTCAAACTATTGATGGAACAGGGCGAAGCCGCGCAACTGCTTTCCTGATATGCTCGTCCTTGCCATGCAAGCTGTAGCTGCCAACCGCCCGCTGCGGCACCGCAAGTCGTGGTGTCTGGCGATAAACCGCCTTTATTAGAATCTGGTGCGCCGCTGGGCCAACATATAAGCGGCAAATGGCTGCAGGCGACGGTTGTGGGGTGTCAATCGTATAGAATAAATCTTCTGTCATTTTCCGCGATCACCCCTTTTTCATGTCTGATTCTTTTATCTCCCAATTACCGGCCGAGTTGAACGTGCTGACTGATGCCGCTTCGCTCGTACGATACGGCAGCGACGCCAGCGGTTTGCACGCTGGCGCGCCGCAGCTGGTGGCGCGCCCTGCCACGGTAGAGCAGATGGCCGCGCTGGTCACCCTGTGCGCCAGGCACAACAGGAAAATCACTATCGCCGGCGGCGGCACCGGCCTGGCCGGCGGGGCAGCGTCCGACGAGGGCGATGTCGTCATTTCTCTTGAACTGCTGAACCAGATTGAAGATATCGATGAAGCGGGCGGTACAGCGCTGGTGCAGGCCGGCGTCGTACTGGAGACCCTGTGCGCGGCGGTGGAAGAAAAAGGCTGGTATTTTCCTCTCGATCTTGGCGCGCGCGGCTCCTGTCAGATCGGGGGCAACGTGGCGACCAATGCCGGTGGCAATCGGGTCCTGCGTTATGGCACTACCCGGCAATTGGTGCTGGGTCTGGAGGTCGTGCTGCCAGATGGCACCATCATGACCATGCTGGATCGTACCCTCAAAAACAATACCGGCCTGGATTTGAAGCAGCTTTTCATCGGCACTGAGGGAACGCTGGGCATTATCACGCGTGTGGTTGTACGCCTGTTTCCCCGTCCGCAGACAAGGCGCTCGGCCCTGGTCGGGCTGGCCTCGTTCGCGCAGATCGCACCCTTGTTGAAGGCGGCGCGCAGCGCGCTGCCCGAGTTGTCCAGTTTTGAAGTGATGTGGGCCGACTATGTGGCCCAGGCTGCCCGTGTTACCGGCAGGGCCATTCCCTTTGACGGAGCATGGCCGCTTACCGTGCTGCTTGAAACCGAAGGCGCCGACACGTCCATGTTCCATGCCGGTTTTGATGCCTTCCTGGAGTCCATGCTCGAGAACGGTGCCGTGCAGGATGCCATCGTGCCGCAAAACCTGGAACACGCCGCAGATCTGTGGGCGATCCGCGATGGCATCGGCGAACTGTTCAAGTCGCTGCGGCCATTCGTGGCGTTCGATATCGGTATTCCCCTTAAGGATATGGGCGCTTTCATAGAACAGGTCATGACCGAGATCAACCAGCGCTGGCCGCAGGCCTCCAACCTGCTTTTCGGTCATCTTGGCGATGGTAATTTGCATCTGACGACCGGCCATCTGCAACCGGCCGATATTGTTCCGGTGGAAGAGGCGGTGTACGCGCTTACCGGCAGGTTCAATGGCAGCATTTCGGCCGAGCATGGCATTGGCCGTCTGAAGAAACCGTTTCTTCATTACAGTCGTGATGATACCCAGCAGCAGGTAATGCGCCGCATCCGTGACGCACTCAATCCGCAAGGTGTACTGAACGCGGCACGTATTCTTGATTGATATTTTTTTGCTATTTTAAAAAGGCCACACATCATGGCATATAGCCCAGCCACCCCCGTTTCCAGCATCGCGCCCAGGCACCTTTGCGAGGCGGCGCGCGCCGCTTTTGCTGCCCGTTTCGGCGAGCGCTTCACCACCGGTGCAGCCGTTTGCGATCATCACGCGCGTGATGAATCGGCGTACCCGCCAGTGCAACCTGACGGCGTATTGTTTGCCAGGGACACAGACGATGTGGTCGCTGCAGTCAGACTGTGCACCCAATACAATGTGCCGCTTATTCCATTTGGCATCGGTTCATCCATCGAGGGCCATGTGCTTCCCATTGAAGGCGGCATCACGATCGATTTTCGCGATATGAATCAGGTGCTGGCCGTCCAGCCGGAAGATTTCACCGTGACGGTGCAGCCGGGGGTTATTCGCACACAGTTAAATGATGAGATCCGCCATACCGGGCTGTTCTTTCCCATCGATCCGGGCGCGCATGCATCCATCGGCGGCATGACAGCGACCCGCGCTTCCGGAACCAACGCGGTCCGCTACGGGACCATGCGCGACAACGTACTGTCGCTCAAAGTGGTCACAGCAACCGGCGAGGTGATCCGTACTAGCAGTCGCGCCCCCAAATCATCGGCGGGCTATGATCTGACGCATTTATATGTAGGCAGCGAAGGCACGCTGGGCGTGATTGTCGAAATTACCCTGCGTGTGTATCCGCTACCCGAAGCGGTGACGGCTGCGGTGTGTTCGTTTCCGACACTGCGTCATGCTGTGCAGGCCGTGACCGAGATTATGCAAAGCGGTGTGCCCATTGCCCGCGTCGAATTCATGGATGAGCGTGCCGTGCGCGCTGTCAATGCCTACAGTAAAACCGCGCTGGCGGAACAGCCGCTGCTGCTGTTCGAATTTCACGGATCTCCCGCAGGCATTGCCGAACAGGCCATGATCGTGCAGGAACTGACCGCCGATCAGGGTGGTACGGCGTTCCAGTGGGCCGAAAAACCCGAGGAGCGCACTGTGCTGTGGACTGCCCGCCACAATTACTATTTCGCCTGTCTGCAGCAACGGCCTGGTGGGCGCGCCATCACCACCGATGTGTGCGTGCCCATTTCCCGCCTGGCCGATTGCGTGAGCGACACCGCGGCCGATCTGCAAAGCCTGGCCTTTCCCTGGTCTATTGTCGGCCATGTCGGCGATGGTAATTTCCATGTGGTCATGATGATAGATGCGGATGATGAACAGGAATGGCATCAGGCAGAAGATATCAACAACCGCCTGGTGCTGCGCGCCATACAGATGGATGGTACCTGCACCGGCGAGCACGGCGTGGGCATTCACAAGATGGATTTTCTGAAAGCGGAACACGGCGAGGTCGCGCTGCAACTGATGCGCAACATCAAGCATGCCTATGATCCCAACAATATCTTCAATCCGGGCAAAATCGTCAGTTGGTCGGCGGCAACGGGCCAATGACGCATGTAATCGTCGCGCCGCACAGGGCGATCAAGCGCAATTGATGCCGCAACGAAACAAAGGCATGCAGTAGTCTGGTTTTCTAGTCATTTGTGATAAGCTGATCGCCGCCACTCACATGGTGTCATGCGCCCGATAGTGCTGCAGGCGCCCGACAGAACAGCACATGCGTGGGCGCAATAACAGGAGAAGAAGACAAAATGGTTTCGCGTTATCTCGCAGCAGACTGGGGTTCAACCAATCTGCGACTGTGGCTGGTTGAGGACGGCATTGCCGTGAAAAATGCGGCATCACCTTTCGGGATTACGCGGATGCAGAACCAGTCGTTTCCCGCTGTGCTGCAGGGCCTGCTGCAACAAATGCAGATTGCGCAGGCCGATGTTTCACGCGTCTACATTGCCGGCATGGCGGGCAGCAATGTGGGTTGGCAACAGGCGAACTATCTGCCCTGCCCGGTAGCGCTCAATGCTCTGGGCACAAGCCTGACGCGGGTCGATCCGGGCTGGCCGGCCCAGGCTGGCATTATTCCTGGCGTTTGCGTGCCCGGCCCGGATGGCGCCGATGTGATGCGTGGCGAAGAAACCCAGTTGCTGGGCGCGCTGCAAGACACCGCTTCGGCCCTGTTTATACTGCCAGGCACGCACAGCAAATGGGCGCGCGTCCACCACGATGTCATCCACAGCTTTACGACGGTTATGACCGGAGAGCTGTTTGACGTACTGCGTCACCATTCCCTGCTGGGCCGTGGTTTGCCGGCGGCGGCGCCACACCCCGAGTCCTTTGATTGCGGCGTCATGGCTGGGCTGGCCGCCAGCGATACGATGACTGAACTGTTCAGCGTCAGGGCGCGGTATATTTTGGGGCATCTGCCTGCCCAGCAAGTCGATGACTATCTCTCGGGGCTGTTGATCGGCTCTGAAATGCGCGATATGCGCCAACGTTTCGAGGTCTCGGCCGATACGCCGGTCACGCTGGTGGGCAGCGGTTCGCTCTTTACGCGTTATGATCGCGCCTTGCATCTGGCCGGTATTGCGTTTACTACCCAGGATGCCGATACGGCCATTTTGAACGGAATAAGGAAAATACATGACTCCCTGGACACCTGAGTTGCCGCTGATCGCCATTTTGCGCGGCATTGGCCCCGATGAAGTGCTCGATCACGTACAGGTGCTGCATGAGGCTGGCTTTGATGCCATTGAAATTCCTACCAACTCGCCAGACTGGCAGGTGAGTGTGCAGCGGGTGAGCCAAGCCTTTGGCGTGAGCCTGATGACAGGGGCTGGAACGGTCCTGACATCGGAACATCTGGCGCAGCTGTCTGCAGCTGGCGGCAGGCTGATGGTGACACCCAATACCAATCCGACGTTGATCGCCGAGGCCGTCAACACCTACGGTTTTCAGGTCTGCGCCGGGTTTGCCACGGCCAGCGAGGCCTTTGCCGCCTTGCAGGCAGGCGCCCAGGCGCTCAAGCTGTTTCCGTCCAGCGTGTTCGGGCCAGATTACGTCAAGGCGCTCAAGGCCGTGTTGCCCGCGCAAGTGCCGCTGTATGCGGTCGGCGGCATCAATCCCGGGAACCTGGCCAGCTATCTGGACGCCGGTTGCGTGGGTGCCGGGTTGGGGTCAGATTTGTATCGGCCCGGACAGCAGGTGGCGGCAACGCGTGAGCGCGCACAGCGCTTTGTACAGGCTTGGCAGGCTGCGCGACCGCAGGCGCATTGAATGGCGTGTCGGCGCTCAAGGTCCTGAGCGCGGGAACGGCTTTTTGCGACAGAGCAGGGGGCATCCTCGCGATCGTTGCTGGGCCCAAAACGGTCAGTCCAACGGGAAACACGTTGCGACCGTTCAGGCCGTTAGCAAAGTTGGGAGCCAGATACCGAAAGGGTGCGCAGGTACATAAAACCGGGGCAAGGGCGGGCACTCGGGGACAACAAGCGCTTTGGCATCGTCCGGCAACACGTGTTGTCCGGGCCTGTACAGAGTCAGAAAACACAGACAATGACTGGAGAATAGAGACATGGCGACATTTGATGTGGCGCTGTTTGGGGAAATGATGGTGCTGCTGGTGGCCGCCGATCCGGGGCCGCTGGAAGAGGTGCATACCTTTCACAAAATGACGGCTGGCGCCGAAACCAATGTGGGCATTGCGCTGGCACGCCTGGGCGCAAAGGTCGCCTGGGCCAGCCGGCTGGGTGACGATACCATGGGCAAGTATCTGAAAAATGTCATGCAGCAGGAAGCTATCGATTGCTCGCGGGTGCTGATGGTGCCGCGTGAACGCACCGGCTTTATGCTCAAGGGCAAAGTGATCGAGGGCGACCCGCCAATTGAGTATTATCGCTCGGGCTCTGCCGCCAGCGCCATGACGGCGGCCGATCTGGATCCGGACTGGCTGGGCCAGGCCCGGCATTTGCATGTCACCGGCATTTTCCCGGCCCTGAATGCCGGCACCTATGCGCTGACCGTCGCCGCCATGCAGCACATGCGTCGCGCGGGGGGAACGGTATCCTTTGATCCCAATCTGCGCCCGGCCTTGTGGGGGTCCACTGAACTGATGCGCTCGCGCCTCAATGAGCTGGCGGGCCTGGCCGACTGGGTGCTGCCCGGCCTGGAAGAGGGCCGGATCCTCACCGGCGCCGACAGTGAAGAGGGGATCGCGGCGTTTTATCAGGGTCTGGGCGTGCAGGCGGTTGTCGTCAAGCTGGGCGCCCGCGGCGCGTTCGGACAGGCCGGGAACCAGCAGTTCCGGGTCTCTGGCTATCCTGTGGAAAAAGTCGTGGATACCGTGGGCGCCGGAGACGGGTTTGCCGCTGGGCTCATCAGTGGCCGGCTCGAAGGGCTGGACTGGCAGGCCAGCGTGCGTCGCGCCACCATCATCGGGGCCTGTGCCGTACAGGTCGCCGGCGATACCGAAGGCTACCCCGATCGAGCTCGGCTGGCGGAGCTGGACAAGGTTTAAGTATTCCCCGCATTACGGATTCGCCTAATTCCACCCCTTTTACTGTGCTGGTATAATGTACGTTATAGTGTACAAAAATTTGTATAAATGGGAGCAACACCATGGGAATCAGTTCAGGTGATGTCATTTCGCTATCCCAGGCCCGGGCAAACCTGTCCGAACTTGCCGATCAGGTCAAAGGGGGCGCTGAGAAAATCATCACCAAAAATGGCGAAAGCTATGTGGCTATCATTGATTCCGAGCGACTGGATTACTATCATCAACTGGAACGCGAGCGCATTCACTTGTTACTTATTGATGATGCCAGCAAGGGGCTGGCAGATGTCGCCACTGGAAAAGTGAAAGATGCTCAGTCTACCCTGGCGGCAATCAAACGCCGTCGCACCGCAGCAGGCTGACGGTGCATATGGCGCAAACAGCTCGCTATACCATCAGGCTGACAGCCCACTTTGAACGTAACCTTGAACAAATTGAAGCTTTCCTGTTGGAGACCGAAGCGCCTCAGACGTTTGACGGGCTTCTGGATGAACTGACAGATACCGTCATTCCGAATCTTGAGCGTTTTCCGCATATGGGCCGTATGTTCTCGGCTCGACCAGTACGTTCGGTCGAAGTTGCCAATGGTATTGAACGTCTGAGTGCACAATTTAAGGAAATTGCCCAGTCAGTCGATCAGTTGCGAGAATATGTGATGTCGAACTATTTGCTACTGTACGCAAAAATCAATACGACGGTATATTTGCTTTCTATCCGGCATCATCGCCAACTGTCTTTCGACTTCGTTAATCACTGGCCGTCCTGATTCCAGGGCGTTTTTTTTCCTAATTAGGGTTTTCTACAGTTGCGGCATGCCATTCAGTGGTCTTACCATTAAACGCTAATTTGAAATCCACCGTTTATCCTGGTTATTTCAGACTAACGGCCCAGCCAAAAACAGAAAAAGCGAAAAGAGACAAGTGAAGTTCGAAGCCATTAAATCCCGCTCCGTGTCGGAACTGGTTGCCCAGCGATTGATCGATATGATCCGCAAGGGGCAGCTGGTGGCAGGCCAGCAGCTGCCGCCAGAGCGGGAGCTGGCGGTATTGTTCGATGTGGGCAGGCCTGCTGTACGGGAAGCCATCCGTGGCCTGTCGCTGCTGGGTCTGGTCAAGATTCAGCAGGGCGAAGGCAACTTCATCAGTTCACTGAATGTGGAAGACCTGATCGAGCCGCTTAGTCTGCTGATTGACCTGCATTTTGACCAGATCAACGAGCTGTTCGATGCACGCAAAATTATCGAAGGCGGCATTACGCGTCTGGCCTGCGAGCGGCTGACCGAAGCCGAAATCGAACGCCTGCGCGTCAACGTCGAGGAAGCGCGCGCCGCGCTGGCCCACAATGACCACGAAGCCATCCGCCATCTGGATATCGAACTGCATCAGACCATCATCAACGCCTGTGGCAATGTTTACCTGCAACGGGTGGCGCAAAGCATCAGCCTGCTCAGCCGCAAGAGCCGTACGATCACAACCGTCATTCCGTCGATCTTGCAATCGACCTTTGATGACCACGAACATATTGTGCGGGCCCTGGCCGAACGCAATCCGGCCAAGGCTTCCGAAGCCATGTACCGGCACCTGGATCATGTACAGAAACACTACAACGACTATCAGCAAGCTGGTGCAACGACACCGGCACACACAAACCAACAGGAGTCAGTATGAAACTCATCCGTTATGGGGAAAGCAAGCAGGAAAAACCGGGCATTGTCGATAGCGACGGCCGTATCCGTGATCTGTCCGGCGTCATCAGCGATGTCGATGGCAGCACCATTACAGAAAGCGGCCTGGCGCGCCTGCGCGGTCTGGATATCTCGACCCTGCCCGTTGTCGAAGGCAATCCGCGTATTGGCCCCTGCGTTGGCAACATCGGTAAATTCGTTTGTATCGGACTGAACTACTCGGATCATGCGGCTGAGTCCGGTCTGCCTGAGCCTTCCGAGCCTGTGGTCTTTAACAAGTGGACCAGCGCCATTGTGGGTCCTAATGACGACGTGGCCATTCCCCGCGGTTCGAAGAAAACCGACTGGGAAGTGGAGCTGGGCGTGGTGATCGGCAAGGAAGCACGTTACATCAGCAAGGAAGAAGCACTCTCGCATGTGGCCGGCTATTGTGTGATCAATGACGTGTCGGAACGGGAATACCAGACCGAGCGCGGCGGCACCTGGGACAAAGGCAAGGGGTGCGACACATTTGGTCCTATCGGCCCATGGCTGGTAACGGCAGATGAGGTGTCCGATCCGCAGGCACTGAATCTGTGGCTGGAAGTGGACGGCAAACGCTATCAGGACGGCACCCCCG
>NZ_JBQEAU010000022.1:37931-40988 GCF_052108595.1 Advenella sp. | reverse complement strand
CTGCCGAACACAGCAAAACCAGTGCGCGACTGGCCAGCACAATTAGTCTGTCCATAGTCTGTTCCTCCTGATCGCGGTGTCTTGTCTTGGAAATTTTTGCCGAGAGATTGTGACCCCTGCCTTGAAAACACCCGAAGTATCAGGCGAACGCGCGGGGCGATCCGCGATGTGGATTTCTTGTCTCATGTATACACAATTATTAAAATTGGCGGTTTTTTAGGGTAAAACCTTGGAATAAATGCCATTGTGCATACATGAAGGGAGGAAGTTTATTAGTGATTTCCCTAGTTTCGGGAATTTTACGTATACTGGAGTATGAGTCTTTTCTATTTATGTATACATGAAACCAATGAACACCCTGGCTGATCACGTCACCCACACGCTCCGAAGCTGGATCCTGCAAGGCATATTGCAACCCGGCGAGCGCCTCGAAGAAATTCCGCTAGCAGAAAAGCTTGGGGTATCGCGCACGCCGGTGCGCGCGGCGCTTGGCAACCTGGGCAATGAAGGCCTATTGGAGCATCGCACCAAGCGCGGCTACACCGTGCGGGTTTATCAATATGAAGACATCATCGGCGCTTATGAAGTGCGTGCGGTGCTCGAAGGGCTGGCCTGTCGGCGCGCTGCGCAAAAGGGCCTGTCCGATCTTGCCATCAGCAAACTCAAGGCATGCGTGGCGCAAGGCGATGCGATTCTGAATAAGGGCGTACTGTTGCCCGAAGATCACGCGCCCTACCAGGAGATGAACGTCACGCTACATGAAACGCTACTATCTGCTGCGGAAAACTCCTGGGTCACCCGATTCACCACCCAGGCGCAAACCGCGCCCTTTGCCTCGGACAGAATCATGCTGTGGGAAGATCACGGCATCATCAGCCGCTCGCACCAGGACCATCACCGTATCGTCACGGCTGTGATCGAGAAGGACGCCGCGCGGGCAGAACAACTGATGCGCGAGCATATCTACTTTGCGGGTTTGCTGCTGCGGGATAATTATGAGCGGTTGAGCAAGAAGAACACGTCGGGGAAGTAGGAAGGCGGTCAAGGGACACGCGCCACCCTCCAAGTCAGTATCCCTTAGCTCGTCAGTTCCCGAATCTCATTCTTATTAAACATCAGCTCCAGACGAGCCCCTTGCTCAAGCATCCGCTCAGACGAACGGTTAAGCAGCTCCACCGTTATTTGTCCAATAGCAGTATCTACAGAATAACGAATAATATTACCCAGAAGCTGGTGGTCCAGGACCGTCGCATCAATCGGTAAGGATAGACGATGCCCATAGCGCAAACGCCTGATTCACGGGTTACGCCGTTTTATTAGCTCGGGCTGTCGTCCTCACGCGCCAGCAATCGCATCAATGCCACATTGATGAATATTTTTTCGCGTCCCGACTGAACTTCTCTCAATACATTTTGCGCAACAAGCGCCTGTAGTATCTTTGACGCCGTTTGGCGTTGGGCAATCCCCTGGTCCACAATATTGGCAATCCGACAATAGGGCTGTGTAAAGATAAGGTCGACGAGTTCGTAGCTATAAATCTTCGGCAGGGCCCGGCGTAGTTGTTCCCGGATTTGGTCCATCAAGTCACAAATGGCGATGATTTTTTTCGACGTCCATTCAGCGGTGCTATGCGTGGCCTGCAGCATATACAAAATCCATGATTCCCACTCCTGCTCTGTTGTCACTCGCAACAGCCGACGATAGTATTCTGATTTATTCTGGATAATGTAGCGGCTCAGGTAAAGAATGGGCGCTTCAAGCAAGTTCTCGGAAATCAAAAAAAGCAGATTCAGTACACGGCCGGTTCTACCGTTGCCATCACTGAAAGGATGAATCGCCTCAAATTGATAGTGCATGACAGCCATGCGGATAAGAGGGTCAATGTCGGTTTGCGTGTGACTGAACCGTTCCCAATCTGCAAGAAGATCGCGAATTGCCCCCTCCCCGTCCGGTGGCGTATAAACAATCTGCCCTGTGGCCTCGTTCAGGAGTGCCGTACCCGGCACGCGACGGATATCCGTTTCCACCCCTTTGATGGTTCGGCATATCTGAACTGCAGTAGCCGTCGTCAGCGGCCTTGAGTTAAGTGACTGGTATCCGCGGTACAGCGCGGTTCTATAGCGCAAGGCCTCTTTCGTTGCAGGATCGGCCAGAACATTCGACTCGTCGCTCGCATACTGAAAGAGCCGGTCTGTGGTCGTAACGATATTTTCAATTTCAGAACTGGCCTGCGCTTCCAGCATAGGAATAATATTAATCAGCATTTCCTGGTTCGGAATGCGCTTTGCCATGGCCTTCAAACCCGCCAGTGAGGCCTTGGCGTCAATGCACGCTTTTAGAATGGCTTTTGTCTCGATATCCGCTTTTGGCGGCAGACGGGGTAAATCGTTATATGGCAGGTCTGGGCTAAACATACACTGGCCTTTTGAGAAAATATGTCGAATATTTCGATAATTTTAACCATATCTCTCTCATGTGTCGATTTTTTTAAATTTTTTCAACATATATGATCAATATGTTTAAGCCATCGACATATTCGTATGATATGTCGACAAAAACGATTTATTTCGACATATCAGGATAAATGGGATCCTTGACACAGGCAAGAATTATGATAATTGGCGTCTTTCCTATGCCTTTGGCGTTATAGCTTGACCAGATCATTCACACCACAACCTGCCTCCTTATCCTTCGTGCAATGTTGAAATTCCCGCAGTTTTGCTAAGCTCTGGTTCCTGGCCCAGAGATCGCTCTTGAGCGTTTCAGTGCGACCAGGATATGTTCGCAGCCGTTCAGAACACCGTCTTATCACAGTGGTTATGCCCTTTTCCTATAGCTGAAATCTATCTGAACATCTGGTGCCAAGCGGAGGAATCACTCATCATTTGTCGTTCTCATACAAACAATGACGGAGACGAAAATGAATAAGCTATTGTCGCTGGTAGTGGGGATGGGTCTTGCTGCGCAGGTTTTTACTGTTCACGCCAATGCCAGCAAAATTGCCGATACCCAGACTCGCGTTATCCAGACAGACAAGGGAGCAAAGGTCGAGGTCTT
>NZ_JBQEAU010000022.1:0-37921 GCF_052108595.1 Advenella sp. | reverse complement strand
TTGTACTGATAGAGTCTCGTGGTCGGGGCGCAGAAGATTTTGATCCGCTGGTGCCATTCCTGCAGAAAAAAGGCTACCAGGTTATTCGCCCGGAGCCGCGCGGGATCGGCAAAAGCCTGGGCCCGACAGAAAACATCACCTTGCATGACCTGGCCGATGATATTAACCAGGTTATCCAGCAGGTTGCCAAAAAGCCCGTCATCATTGCCGGTCATGCTTTCGGCAACTGGGTCGCTCGCATGACGGCGGTTGATCACCCGGACGCAGTACGTGGTGTCATCATCATTGCTGCGGCGGCCAAAAGCTATCCAGAAGCCATGCCGGAGCTGGTGGAAAAAGTGCGTCATGCAACCGACCAGAGCGTGCCACAAGCCCAGCGGCTAGCCGCATTGCAATTCGGTTTTTTTGCCAAAGGGCATGATGCACGTTCCTGGTTGAACGGCAGCTATGGCGATGTCGCCAAGAGCCAACGCGCAGCGGGCAAAGCGACCCCGCAGTCGGAATGGTGGTCAGGCGGACACGCTCCCTTGCTGGAAGTACAGGGCGAACTTGATCCTTTCAAACCGGAGTCGACCCGCCAGGAAATGAAAGAAGAGTTCGGCGCCCGGATCAGCACGGTTGTCATTGCCAATGCCAGCCACGCGCTTGTACCGGAGCAGCCGCAAGCGTTGGCGGACGCGCTCGACAATTGGATCAAAACGCTCAAGCCCTGACCAGACGAACCAAAGAAGCCAACTTGCAGGTTGGCTTCTTTCATCACGCTCCGAAATAATCGCGAGAGTGCGCACACATCGCACTGCTGCGCCCGTCAATCATCAAATAGACACCGGATTGCGTTGCGCTTTCCGATTTTTCACAGCGGTCCGGCTGATGGCATCTCATTGGGCCGTATGGTGGGAATTGAACGCTGGGCAACTGCCTTGCGTGCAGAGCATTAGCCTGCCCAGTCGTTAATATCCAGCACAGCCGCAGCGAAGGCGTCGGGCGCTTCCTGCGGAAGATTGTGGCCCACATTGGGGATGATCCGGTTTTCATGACGTCCTGTGAAGCGCGATGGATTTGCTTGTCCATCTGCCACTGGCGTCACCCCATCGGCATCCCCCTCCAGTGTAATCGTGGGTACGGAGATGGGCGGCGCACTGGCCAGACGCTTTTCCATGTCGTCAAACAGCGGGTCGCCATCGACCAACCCGAATCGGTGTCGATACGAATGGATGACAACGTCGACGAAATCGGGATTGTCAAACGCCGCAGCGGAGCGGGCGTAAGTGTTCTGGTCAAAGCGCCAGGTCGGCGACCATAAGGACCACAAGAGTTTACAGAATGCATGGCGGTTTTCTGTCAGCACGGCGCGACCGCGTTCGCCATGGAAATAGTATTGATACCATAGCCGATACTCTTTTTCCGGGCTGGCCGGTTGCATGGCTGCGGCAATATCCTGTATGTTGTAGCCGTTCACGGAAACCAGGCCCCGCACCCTTGAAGGGTACAACGCGGCCACGATGCAGGCGGCCCGCCCACCCCAGTCATATCCGCCGACCACGGCTTGTTCGATCTTCAATGCATCCAGCAATGCCAGCAAGTCTGCCCCCAGCGCGGCCTGCTGTCCCGAGCGACGTATGGTCTCATCAACAAATCGGGTAGGCCCGTATCCCCGAAGAAACGGCGTGATGACGCGTGCTCCCCGCGCTACTAGTTGCGGTGTGACCTCTTCATAGGCATGGATGTCGTAGGGAAAGCCGTGCAGCAGAACGACCGGCCATCCATCGGCGTTGCCCTGTTCCTCGTAGGCGATCTCAAGCTGCGTGGTTGCTATTTTCTTAACCATGAAGTCATCCTTTCAGTCAATGTCAAAGTCCAAGACAAACCGCTCCGCCCACGACAGTCAGGCATGCGAGCCAGCGTTTTGCACTCACCGTTTCCTGCAGAAACATTCGTCCGATAAGCACGGCAAACACCACGCTGGTTTCGCGTAATGCCGAGACTGCACCTATCGCGCCCGACTGCAACGCCCAGATCACGATGCCATATGCCGCAAGCGAGACCAGGCCGCCGATCAGCGATATGCCAGTTGTCCTTGGCGCCGTGCGTACCGACGTCAACAGCGCTGCGAGCCCGCGCCTGGCAACGAACAAAACCGGCATCAGCCAATAAAACAGGAACATCCACGCAGTGTACGAAAGCGCCTGCCCGCCCGACAAGCGCACGCCAATGCCGTCGATCACAGTATAGAACGCGATGATCACACCCGTCATCAGCGCAGCCAGTACGCCCTTGCGCGACACCTGGCGCCCCTGCAGCGCGATCGCCATAATGCCACCCGAAATCATCACGATGCCCAAGGCGTGCAAAGGCCCGATTGCCTCATCTGCGAAGAGCGCCGCGCCCAGTGTGACGAACAGCGGCGAGGAACCGCGTGCAATCGGATACGCTTGCGCCAGGTCGCTGCGACGGTACGACCGCACAAGGCTTACGTTGTAGACGATGTGTATCAGTCCCGAGGTGATGATGTATGGCCAGGCCGCGCGCGCTGGCAATGGAATGAACAAAATCACGACCGTAGAGACTGCCGCGATGGCCACGCTCATCCACGTCATGGACAGCAGGCGATCGCCATTGCCATGCAAAAGCGCGTTCCAGCTCGCATGAAGCAGCGCTGCAAGCAGGACGAAACCACCAATATAAGCATAGCTGAGCATGCAGGGCCCGAAAAAAAAGTGTAGTAAGAAGTATATCTATCTTGTGCTTGGGCAACAAACCAGATAAATTGGCACTTCGTATTAGATAAACTATTTCGAATGAAACAAAGACTCCCACCACTGAACGCGTTGCGTGCCTTCGAAGCTGCCGGCCGACTAGGCAGCTTCAAGGAAGCGGCTGCGCAACTGCACGTTACCAATGGCGCGATAAGCCAGCAGGTGCGCCTGCTTGAAGCATGGCTGGGCGTGCCATTGTTTGAACGACATAACCGGCGCGTGGTGCTTACTGCAGACGCCAGAGCCTATCTGGCGCAAATCGACCCCCTGTTCGAACAGTTGACGCGGGCTACAGCCAGCTATGGTGTGCCCGCAACCGTCTCCCGGACGCTGTCCGTGAATGCATCGGCAACGTTCACCTTGCGCTGGCTGGTGCCACGGCTGGAGAAATTCCGTAGCGAACATGCCGACATAGACGTCAGAGTAGAGACGTCGAACGAGCCGGTGGAAAGCCTGAGAGAGACCTACGACGTCATCATCCGCGGCGGTCCGGACACGTTCTATGGCTATTCGATGAGACCGTTCCTGTCCGAGGAGCGGCTGCCGGTTTGCAGCCCGGCGCTCCTCTCGCGCCTGCCGCTACGCGAGCCGGATGACTTGCGACAACATACGTTATTGCACACAACCAGCCTGCCGCGAGTGTGGCCAGACTGGCTGGCAAAGGCACAGGTTTACGGCCTGTCTCCGACGGCCACCCTGACCTTCGATCACTTCTACCTGACGTTGCAGGCAGCCATCGACGGCATGGGCATCGCCATGGGACCAACGTCGCTTGTATCAGACGATCTTGCTGCCGGCCGGCTTGTTGCACCGTTTAACGGCCCACGCCTGCCGTCACGCAGCTATTGCACTTACGTTCCGGATGAAAGGTCTGCCGATGACGTAGTACTGCTGTTCCGCTCATGGCTCGAGCGCGAGGGGACACGCAATCCACCTGGTGAGTGATCGACTGCAGCAACCCACTTGGTTGACATCCTCCCCGGGCTGAAGGCCGGAGACTCCTACGGCGCTCAGAAAAGCGCAATATGCTAATGTCAAACGTAATATCCGATTGATCACAGCATAGACGCTCGTTTTCGTGCGATGGTCTGTAACAAGACTATTGGATACCGTGGCTCGGTAAGCGGTAAATTACACTTGAAAGGAATGCGGTATGAATAACGCTTATCTGTATGAAAGACTCGCGATCCATGATCGCCTGTGTCATTTCCAGAGCGCTTTTGACTTACAGGACTGGCAGTTGATGAACGAATGCCTGTCGGCAGAACTGCATGTCGACTATTCGAGTTTCAGGAACGATCCGCCTCGGCTTATGTCCAGCTCGGAGTACATCGCCTTGCGACAAGCGGCGCTCAGCGAGCTGAGAATGCAACATACCTTTTCCAATTTGCTAGTTACCGTGTCCGAAAATGAGGCAACCGCCAGGTGCAATTACTTGATTCTTAGATTCAGAACTGCCGATTGCACTTCAGAGGCTGATTTTTTCCACTCCAACGGTCGGTATTATTTTGATCTGAACAAGCATGACGGCCAGTGGCGAATTTGCGGAATTAAGCAGGAACTGATTGCCAATCACGGCACACCCAGTCTGCATAAAGGCATTATTCCCAAGTCGGCATAATTAAATATCAATGATAATTTGATTTATCCAAAATTCGTTATTTCTTCGACGTCAACGACCGCCCATGGTGGGGAGCGGCGAGCGCGATCAACCCCCACAACGGATCATCCCTCCCTCGCGTCGCCATCTGCATCCCTTCCGCAAACGGCGACTCCGGTGCGTCCTCCAGCAGCAAAGACTCATACGCCACCACCCTATTGGCAATCTTCCACGCCCCTTCCCGCTTTTCAAACCTATCCAGGTAACGACACCGCACCTGCGTCTGCTGGCCGCTGCCGCCTACTTTCAGCCCCACATTCGAGGCAGACACTCCGTCATCCGGCTTAAGCCGTTGGTATGCCACGCAGTAGGTTTCCACCAAAGCGACATCTTCGCCGCGCCAGTCGATCAGGCAGTTGCCCAGCAGGTGCATGGATTGCGCCACGCCTTCGTGGCGTCGGGTTATCCACTGGATCAGGCCGTCAATATTGCCGTTGTAGGTGCCGTGATAGTCCATGGCGTCAGCGTGGTAAACGCCTCGCACCACGTCAAACTCGCGTCTGTCCACGCCGCGACAATACAGTTGCAATACACGCTTGATTTCGTCTTCGGCGCGCAGGCGCTGCAGGAATTGTTCATTTTCGTTCATGGTTTATGCTTTGCAAATGAGGCCGGTTTTTTGCCCGGCTATGCTTAGTCCGTCATATCACAAAATCTTGAATAAACTCAACTCGCCGTTGACGCCTCAACCCGTCTTACGTCAACGACCGCCCATGGCGGGGCACGGCGAGCACTACCCTCCCCGTCCCGACCAACATTCCGTTGCTCTCGCCTCACGTTTGCAGGGCAACCTCTTCGTCAGGCTGCTTGTTATGCCGCAGAACCAGAATAGCAAGGATTGAAATAGCGCAAAGCGTGATCAAATAACCAACAAGATAGGTGGAGCTGCCACCCGCCTGTTCGGTAAGCCAAGTCGCGATAAAGGGCGTCATTCCAGCTACCGTGGCCCCGTTCATTTCCCGCACAAAGGTGATCCCGGTAAAGCGATAGCGGGTCGGGAACAGGCCAGTTAAGAATGCGCCCTGCGACCCTGCAACCGAGCCAAACCCCACACCGTAGCCGATAATCATCGCCAAAGCAGCCAGAACGATATTTTTCGAATCCATCAACCAGAACATGGGCGCAGCATAAAGCAAGATAAACAGGGTACCCAATACATACATCCTGGCATGGCCGAAACGATCGGATAGTTTTCCCATAATGGGAGTACAAACAATGCCGGCGATGGCAGCAAGGATAATGACATTCAGGGCATCTGAATTAGTAAACCCCAAGTTGTTTACCATGTAACTCAAGGCAAAGCTATTGAGCGTATAAGTGGCGGCGTTGGCGCCTGACATGGCTAAAAAGCCACATATCAATGCCTTGGGCTGCTTGCGAAGCACCTCGCCGAGCGGAATGGAGGCCGCACGCTTCTGCTCGCTCGCATGTTGGACGGCCCTGACATACTCAGGGGTCTCTTCCAGGCTCTTGCGAATATATAGCGCGACGATGACGAGCACAGCTGAGAACAGGAAGGGGATGCGCCACGCCCATGTCAACAGATCTTCTTCAGGTAACTGGGAGATCAGGCGAAAGATAATCGATGCCAGAAGCAGACCAACCACCGTAGCCGACAAGACAAAAGCAGTGTAATACCCCTTCTTCTTGGCTGGAACATATTCCGCCACAAGAATCAGGGCACCTGCGTACTCCGCGCCGGCCCCGATCCCTTGCAACAGACGTAACACGACAAGCAACACGGGCGCCATGATACCGATCTGTGCATAGGTGGGAAGAAGGCCGATAGCGATTGTCGATAGGCCCATCAGCGCGATCGTGAACACCAGCGCGGGTTTTCGGCCCTTCTTGTCCCCAAAATGAGAAATGATCAGGCCGCCGATCGGACGCGCCAGAAACCCGACAGCCAACGTCGCGAACGAGGCCAACGTACCCGCTGTCGGCGACAAGGACGGAAAAAATAGTTTGTTGAAAATCAGGCCCGAGGCCACGGCAAAGAGGACGAAGTCATACCATTCGATCACTGTACCGACGATCGCGGCCCACAAGACACGCCTTATTTTTTTGGGCGTGATGTCGGAAGGGTCGGCTTGCGTTTGTGTCTTTGATAATTCGTTACGGGTACGGCGGGCGGAGTCGGTTAACGGCTCGTTGTCCTGGGGCATGATTGTCTCCTTTGTAGTATTAAGTGTTTTTTGTCAAATTCGCCACATTAGGTATGGTTCAAATTGTTGTTTAAGTCAGGCGCAAGATAGTCATGCAAAACCTGGCCTTGCACTAGCGTGAAGTCCGCGCGCCAATAGAAAGCACTAAGCATTTCCACAACCGGCAATCGGTAAACAGGCGCCTGGATGTTCGGCCGCAGTTCGACGGTGCAATCTCCCTCCCAGCATTCGTGCACAACCACGTCGGTCAGGCTGCGGGAGGTCAGTTGCCGAATGGCGGGTGTACCGTCAATATGGTCGATCGCCTTCAGATTGAAGTTGTTTCTAAAGTCCATCAATTGGGAAAGCGCGGCAATGTCGCCTCGTTTTTGCTTATAGGCCATTGTGCCGGTAATGACATCGATGCCATTTCGGGAAACCGTGGCTACCCATGCATCGTCCCGGACCTCAAGCTTGGGGAGTCCGAATTTCTTAGGTTGGCCATGGATTTCGCGCCCGTGCGCCACGCCTACGTCTGAACTCAGGTAAAGGTAAGGCGAGTAGGCACCACTGACCTGTTTCGAAGGCAGCTGTGCGCCGAACATCACATTGGCTTCGCCGTAAGGCCCGAGCCAATCGGTGTCGTTCATCTTGTAGATATGAATCAACACCACGTCGCCACTGAGTTCGAGCGGTGGTGGAAGCAAGTATCCCATCTTGTCGGGGTCCGAACGATACGCCAGGCTTAGCACCTCAACGTTGCGAAATCCGAAGGGAAAACGAGGTACCGTCGGCGCATCCAGTGGGGTAGAAAAACCGCTGGCGCAAATTTCATCGATCGTGACACGACGCTCGGCACTGGTGTATTGGGGCATGCTGTTCTCCGTTTATCCATACATAATGTTGTTCGATGGTGCATAGCTAACGCACATTCGTCCGGCTAGCGATCCACCTGTTAGGCTCGAATGCGAGAGCCAGGTACCGGACGGCGCGGCGCGAGACCAGACAGCAATCGCTCGATATCGATTGCTGCGAGTTCCTGAAGCCGCACAATGGAGGTATCGGAATACCAGGCGGCGTGCGGTGTAAGAATGAGATTGGGAACTGCGCGAAGCGCCGATTGCGGCGGTAGCGGCTCCGTCTCAAACACATCAAGGGCAGCGCCGCCGATCACGCCGGAAGCCAATGCCTCGGCCAGCGCCGCTTCATCGATCAGCTGGCCACGCGCGGTGTTGACAATAATGGCGTTGGGTTTCATGGTGCGCAATGTTTGCGCATTGATTGCATGCGTAGTCTCGGCTGTGGCGGGCGCATGAAGCGAGAGCACGTCGGTCTGTCTGAACAGCGCCTCGCGATCTACGCTGGTCACTCCCATTTCAGCCGCGCGCTCTGCATTCACCTGCGGGTCCGACACCAGAAAGCCAAAGGGCAGCAACCGCGCGAGCACCAGGCTGCCGATGCGCCCCATTCCCAGAAAACCAATCGTCGTCTCGCCTGAGGGCTTGATAGGCTTGGCCACTGCGACTGCGTTCCAGTCGCCCGCCCGCACCGACGCGTCCAATTGCGACAGCTTGCGCAGTGCGGCCAACACCAGGGAAGCGGTATGGTCGGCCACCTCCTCAGTGCAGTAATCTGGCATATAGCCTACGGCAAAGCCGCGATCGAACGCCGACGCCAGATCAATATTGTCGTAGCCGATGCCATAGCGGATGATGCTAGCGCCTTCGGCCATGCCAGCAATAGCCTGCGCGGTGAGCGACGCGAACTGCACAAGCGCTACATCCGCCCCCTTCACCGCCCGCACGACCTCTTGTGGGTTTTTGCATTGGCAGGCGATAAACTCGGCACCCAGTTGCTCGGCTGCGGCTCGCTCGGCCGCCACATCGGGAAAGGTGTAGTCGGTCACGACGACGCGCCTTTTTTTCCGCGAAACGCTCATTTGGATTCCTGTGCGAAGCGCGCAAATTCAGGGTCGCGCACGTCGATTTCGATCTTTGCAATCTGGCTGCGCGCATCGGGCCCGCACAACCAGGCAGCAACAGCAGCCGTCACGGTCGGTGGGGTCAGGTCATGCTGGGGGATCTTGCTCAGCTCGTTCATGCCGGAGGCCCGGATAGCGCCCTGCATGGTCGTGTCAGTGGGCGGGATACCAAGAGAAAAAACGCGGATTCCCTGGCTGCTATATTCAAGGTCAATGGCGCGCGAAAGCATCACCAGCGCGGCCTTGCTTGCGCAGTAGGCGCTCCAGCCTTCCAGTGGCCGGTATGCTGCACCCGAGCTCATATTAATGACGGTGCCGCGGCGCTTTAGCAGCAGTGGCAGGAAAGCCCGGACACAGCGCATAGCGCCGCCGGCATTGACCGCGAGCACCTGCGCCCAGGCGTCGGCGTCCAGGTCTCCCAGCAATCCGATGGGGCGAATCACGCCGGCGTTGTTCACGAGCGCGTCGACCCGGCCGAAATCACTTACAGCCACGCTTGCCGCAAGAGCGACGTCTGCCGTGCTGCGAACGTCCACGGCCAGTACCCGCAGTTGCGCGCCGTTGGACGCCGTCAAGCCATTGAGTTCGGAATCGGCTTCTGTGCCGGGCTCCACTAACGCCAGGACGGATGCATTGGCTCGCAACAGCTGACGCACGACGGCAGCACCAATGCCGCGGCCCGCGCCAGTTACCACGACAGTAGCGCCATCAAAACGGGGAAGTGTGCTCATCAGGCATCTCCTTGAGTAAATGTGTGTTGAGATTGCCGGGCGGCTGCCATCGACTCGCGGGTGGATTCCAGAACGTTGCACATATGTTGGCGCATCGCCTGCTCGGCGGCCGCGCTATCGTTGGCGCCTAATGCCGCGACGATGGCATCATGGTCGAGCAGGCTCTGGGCGATAACCTCTCGCGATTCAGAAGCCGTGGTGCGAAATTCCAGGCCAAGCGTATTGAGACTGCTCGCCGCCCGCGATAGAAACGGGTTGGCACCCAGGGCGTGGATGTGTTCATGGAATGCGATGTCTAGTTTTCGATATGCCTGTGGGTCATCGATAGCGGCCCTTTGCTGCTCAATCAACGCCTGCAGGAGGGCCACGTCTTCGGCCCTTGCGGCCTTGGCGGCCCGTGCGGCGATGCCGCCCTCGATGAGTTGGCGCGCGTCGTACAAGGTATCAACCGATGTTTCCTCTAGCGACAGAAAGAACTGCAACGGCCCCAGGAGCGCTTCAGCACGAAGACTGGATACGAAAATACCACCACCGTGGCGCGTCTTGAGCACACCCAGCACCACGAGCGCGCGCACCGCCTCGCGGATGGTGGGCCTGCTCACGCCAAAGGACTGCGCCAGCTCGCGTTCCGACGGCAAGCGATCGTCGGCTTTAAGGTTGCCGGCACGGACCATCCCGAGCAGCTGGGCCACTACCTGTTCGGAAACAGGATCGCGTTCAACGTTGGTGGCTTGGAATTTAGGGGCTGACTGCATACGAATACATCCAAAAGTAGAAAACCAGTGCACGGATATGTCGATTACTGCGTGGTTTACAGTAATTTTCAAAATGGACAGGCCACTTGGTCACTTGACAATAATTTCATTAAACTATAGTCTTTTTTACAAGTCAAGACCCAAATCCATCGGAGACCACTCGAATGAAACTCGCCCGTTTGAAGACCTACGTCCTGCGGTACGTTGACCCGAACGACCTGAACCGGGAACGCATGACAGTCCTGGCGCGGCTGGAAACAACCGATGGCGTGGTCGGATGGGGCGAGGCGATTGCCATGTGGCCCGAAGCCTGCCGCGCAACAGCGCTTTTGATCGAAGAAGGGTTTGGGCCGTTACTTTTGCAGGCCGGAGAAACCAGCGTAGCGCAGTGCTGGCAGAAAATGCGTGATCATAGTTGGTGGTACGGCGAGGGGGGCATCGCTTCCTTCGCAATCAGCGCAATCGACATGGCGCTTTGGGACATACACGGAAAAATTCAAGGTCAGCCTCTGTCCGCGCTTTGGGGTCAGCATCACGACCGGCTGCCCGCCAACGCAAGTTGCCACGTCAACAAGGAAAGCCTTTCGGCCTGCATTGACGAAGCCATGGGGTTCTTCAATGCAGGCTTTCGCAGCGTAAAGCTGGGGCTGGGCAAAAAATCGCTCTCCACTATCGGCCATGATCCCGAAAGCAGTATTGCACTGGTAGCTGGCCTGAGGCGCGCGGCGGGGCAGGACGTGGAGATCCTGGTGGACGTGGGCAACGGGCTGCGCTGGGATGCCGACACTGCCATCGACACCGTGCGGCGCATGTCCGAGCACGACATAGGCTGGGTCGAGGAGCCGTTTTATCCCACACATCTGAAAGACTATCGCCTGCTTAAGACCGCGGTAGCCGTGCCTATTGCCAGCGGTGAACGCGAATGGACTGTCGTTGGCTACCAACGCCTGATCGACAGTGCCACGGTAGATGTGCTGGGCATCGATCCGGCACGCGCGGAGGGCATCACCGGTTTCCGAGAAATCGATCGATGCGCCGGTCGCGCCGGGCTAACGGTAAACGCGCACGCCTGGAGCACGGCAATCACCACTGCGGCCAGCCTGCATCTGTCCCTCGCATCTCCAAACACACGTTTATTTGAACTCAAGCCATTTCCTGTGGCTGTTCAACAGGAACTTGTCGCCACACCGGTAGCGCAAGCCGATGGATTTACCACTGCACTGAGCGGCCCGGGGCTGGGCGTCGAGGTGGACGAAGCTGCCGTGCAACGGCTGACTTACCGTGGATGAATGATGACAGCGGGATGGCTTCGCACTATGATGACTCATTAAGTTTGCAACGAACGACGGCATCTTCCGGCTAGATTTGGCAAGAGTACTGAAAAAGTCTGAGCCACCAAAAAAAAAACTGAAGGTTGTTGCAGCAGGAAACATAGTGCGTCGTGCGTCGTGCGTCGTGCGTCAACAGTATCCCCATCTCACGAAATGTCGTCTGCCGAAATTAAATACAGCACAGGTTCACTCGTCAATTCTCGACAATTTCTCTAAATTACGCTAACTTACTGACCAACAATCACCTTTACCTGAACAAACGCACGCCCAACTTCACCCTGTTCCCCATACTGACACTTTCACATCCGAAGTCAAAACCATCATCATTGAGCGCTTTTGATCGATCACATGAAAACAAAAGTACAGGCATCCATGCCGCGCTTTGATTTGTTCACCTTGCAGCTGGTACTGGCGGTTAAGGCCACGGGCAGCGTTGCGCGTGCCGCTGAAAGCATGCACCTGACTGCCTCTGCCGTTAGCAAGCGAATATTGGAGCTGGAAGATCAACTTGGTACGGCGATACTGGAGCGTCATTCCCAGGGGGCACGCCTGAATCCGGCGGGCGTTGCGCTTGCCCGCCGGGCCCAGTCAATACTGAAGGAGTTTCACAATCTTCAGGACGATATGGCCGACTTTACGAATGGCACGGCCGGAAGCGTACGCTTGGCTTCGAATACCTCCGGCCTGGCTTGCGGGCTTGCCGATCAGCTGGTGTATTTCAATCGTCAATATCCGGATATCAAGATATCGGTTCGCGAAGCCACCAGTATTGCGGTTGTTCAGGCGGTCGCCGAAGGCTGGGCAGATATTGGTATTGCCAGTGCCGATACTGAGCTGGGTGCATTAAGCGCACGTCCATATCGGACCACGCCTTTGGTATTGGCAGTACCAAAGAATCACCCTTTGGCGAGGCAAGGTGCCGTTCACTATACGGATACACTCGCTTACCCACATATTGGCCGTGCCGCCGATAGCGCCCTCGGACGGCTGGCAGGTGCGCCGCCCTCTGCTCGATCCGAAAAGGCGTCCGTCGATTCGCTGGTAACGAGTTTTTCTGCCGTTTTCTCGCTGGTCCGCGCCGGTGCGGGTGTCGCAGTGGTCCCCCTGAGTCCGGCGCAGTTGATTACCGCGCCGGATATCTCGCTGGTTTCGTTGAAAGACTCCTGGGCAAAGTTCGATTTGTGCCTGGTCTGCGATCCGGGTGTCATCTTGTCACCTGCAGCCTCGCGACTGCTGACCATGCTGGGCAGCACGCCGGAAACACCAAAGGCGGAATGATCAGCCCACAACAACGCCCGCATCGTGAATAACCTTGCTCCACTTCTTGCGGTCATTGGCAATCAGGTCTGAAAACGCGCTGGGTGAATCATGAGCCGGTTCAAAACCGCTGCCCACAAGCCAGGCATTTGATTCGGCGTCTTTGAAAAACTCGCCCATGGCCAAATTCCAGCGGTCAATGGCCGCCTGTGGTGTGCCTGCCGGCGCTGCCACGCCCCACCATTCATCGGCGGAGTAACCGGGCAGTGCGTCTTCGGCAACCGTGGGCAGATCCGGCAATACGAGCGAGCGCTGTTCGCCGGTTGTGGCCAGGGCGCGCAAGGCGCCTGATTTGATAACTGGCAATGCCGCGCCAAGAATGGCAAACATCATAGAGATCTGGCCACCCTGCAGGTCGACAAGCGCAGGGGAAGTACCACGATAGGGAATATGCTGGATGCCGATATCTGCCATATTCTTGAACAATTCTGCCGGCAAGTGGCCGGCGGCACCGTTACCTGCTGTGCCGAAGGTCAAGGCACCTGGCTCGCTTTTGGCCAGGGCGATAAGTTCTTTTATCGATTTCACTTGTAATGACGGATTTACCACGACAACAAACACGGTCGAGGCAACGCGGCTGATCGGGCTAAATTGCGTTGCCGGATCATAGGATAGCTTGCTGTAGAGCTCGGGATTAATGGAACTGACCCCGGCCGTGGTCATCAGCAACGTATGGCCATCCGGTTTCGCCGACGCCACCTGGGCTGCGCCAATGCCACCACCGGCGCCAGGCCTGTTTTCCACAACGACGGGCACACCCCACTTGTCCGCGACAAACCGGGCCAGGCGACGAGCCAGGGTATCCGTCCCGCCACCAGCCGGGAATGGCACAATAAGGCTCACCGGGCGCGTGGGATAGTTTGAGGCAAAAACAGTCGGAAAAGCGAATGTACCTGCGGCGATTGATCCACTAAGAAGGAATTGGCGGCGATTCATGATGTGACTATCTCCTGAAGAATAGATTCCGGTGCTTCGGCTACGAGGGTATCCGGGACATAAACAGTCCCTGCGAACAGTCGCCTGGCAGTACGCAGCAGACTGACCGCACGTACGTCCGGATCACCACCTGCGCCAGCACTATAGCGCTGTACATCCACCTCAATACTTCCCTGCGGGTGTTCAATACGGACGGGCCCGGTGGTCTGCCGGGCAACGCGTTGGGCGACAGAACCGCCTAGAAACGCGGCCACCCCCAGGCAAACCGCACCGGTCACGGCAAAGCCGGAATGGCATGTGTAGGGCATGAAATAGCGGGCAGCCAGCGTCGCGTCGTTGCTAGCAGGCGCTGCCACAAGCGTCAATTTGGGCATTTCGGAGCGCGATACGTCGCCCAGGCCCATGGCGCGTCCGGCAGTACAGCGCAAGTCTTCCACCTTCGCCAGCAAATCGGCATTGGCATTGATCACCTCGGCCGACTCATGCCCCGTCAGCCCGAACGCGTCGGCAGCGACAATGGCCATGGGCACGGCAGCATCTACACAGCTCACTTCGATGCCATTCATGATATCGACAACGTTTCCGGTTGGCAGCAATTTGCCTGTTTTGGCGCCGGCCATGTCTTCAAAACGCAACCAGACAGGCGCAGCCTGGTCCGGCACGCCATCGATGCGCGCATCGCCCTGGTACAGGACGCGTCCATTATTGGTCTGTACCGTAGCGACGATGCGCTTGGCGGTGTTGACATTGAATATTCTGACCGTGGTTGCCAGGCCGTCAGCCTTCACCAACCCCTGGTCAATGGCATAGGGACCCACGGCCGCCAGCATATTGCCACAGTTAACGTTGTAATCAATCGTATTCTTGTGAATGCACACTTGCGCGAACAGATAATCGACATCCGCATCGGCGCGTTTGGACGGGGAAATAATCGCAATCTTGTTCACCAGCGGGTCCGGCCCGCCAATGCCGTCGATGCGTCTGGGCTCAAGGGCTCCCAAAACGCGCAGCAAGATGCGATCGCGCTGCTCGCCGGGCGGGGGCAGATCGGACTCCAGAAAGAACGGGCCCTTGGATGTGCCACCGCGCATGACAACGCAGGGCAAACCAAGCTGATCAGAAAATGTATGCATAGAGTATGCCTCCTATGCGAAGTATTCTCGCCCAACTTGCGCTGCCGTGACAAACAATCATTCGGAACGGCGCCACTTCCAAAAAGTCACGCCACGCCCTGCCGCCTTGCCGCATACTGTGTGGGATGAATGCGACCAATTCCTACGAAGATCTTCGCGATCCCGACATACATAGCCAATTGCTGGAACGTATCGGCCGGCAAGAACCTGCCGTGCAAGCCTGGGCCTGGTTTGACCCGGACGTTCTGGCCCGTACACTGAAGGAGCTGAAAGCGCGAGCTCAGGAAGGAGCGCTTTCAGGACTGGCGGTGGGAATCAAGGACATTATCGATGTTGCCGGCATGCCTACCGGCAACGGCGTGATGCAAAAGGCGCCATTACCGTGCGCAGGTGCCGATGCGGATTGCGTAGCGCTTTTACGGCAGGCTGGTGCGGTAGCAATTGGCAAAACGGTTACCGCCGAAATGGCATACGCCCACGCCGGGCCTACGAGTAACCCCTGGAATCCAGCACATACACCTGGCGGATCGTCCAGCGGATCGGCTGCAGCTGTGGCATGCGGAATGGTGGCGGCAGCACTTGGCACCCAGACTGGAGGCTCGATCATCCGCCCCGCCGCTTATTGCGGCACAGTCGGATTCAAGCCGACCTATGGCCTTGTGTCCATGAAAGGCGTCACGGGCGTGAGCCCTCGCCTGGACACGCTGGGCTGGTTTACGACAAATGTGAAGCTGGCCGATCGGATTGCCCAGGTGTTGCTGCCAACTCAACCAGCGCCGACCGCCGCCAGGATGGACGCGTTGCGGGTGGCTCGCGTGGATGCATTACACGCTGGCCCAGCTGCCGAGACAATAAGCGAAATGGACATGGCAGGTGCTCGCTTGACAGAGAACGGTGCTAACGTCTCGTGCCTGAACATGGAAGACGAATGGAAGACGCTGACCATTGCGCACAAAACGATCATGTTCTATGAGATGGCATACACAATACAGACGACGCATGCAGCAAACTGGCGGCACTTTAGTGCAACGCTGCGTGCAACTTGCGAACAGGGTTCTGGTATCTCGAAGGCCGAATATCACCATGCACTCAATACCGTAAAGTCTTGTGAAGTGCGCTTGCTGCATGCGCTACAGAACACAGACGTAATATTGACACCCAGTGCAAAGGGGGCTGCGCCTCGCGGGTTGGGAAGCACTGGGGAATCCACCTTCAATCGAATCTGGACGCTGCTTGGCTGGCCTGCCATACATTTGCCGACCACCCAATCACGCGGGGGCCTGCCACTGGGCGTACAACTTATCGGAAAGCCCGGGACCGACAGGCAGCTGTTATGGACCGCTAATCTGGTACATCAGCGCATTGATCGCCGGATTGTTCACATCTGCGCAGAATGATAGCGCTACGGCGTAATGCTAGATAAATTCCATGGCGTCATCAACCGCTAGAATCAGGATCACCACCGTATCGTCACAGTGGTTATCGAGAAGGACGCCGCGCGTGCCGAACAGCTCATGCTCGAGCATATCTACTTCGCGAGCTTGTTGCTGCGGGATAATTATGAGCGGTTGAGCAAGCAGAACACGTTGGGGAAGTAGGATGCCGACCAAGAGATAAGCGGTTGCGCTATACCGTCGCCAAAGGCTGGACTGGTATCGATTTTTTGGAATGCAATTTATAAGATCCGAAGACGCCGAGGGCTTTCCATGAATAAAGTCCAGACATCGTTATACCAGACGCAAAGACTCAGGCGCTATTAACACATTTACTGCCTCACTTTCCAATAAATTAACGTCCCACTTTTGCCGTAAGCTGAATAGACGCGCCAACGGCTTTAAGGACAGCGTTAACGGTCTCGGAACGTGGTTTGGTCTTTCCAGAGAATGTTTTATAAAGACTCTCACGACCCAAGCCAGTCACTTCAGAGATCTGAGCCATTCCTAGCGCCTTCGCCACATCCCCCAGCGCTGCCAAAAACAGATCGCCATCATCCTCTTCAATGACAGCATTCAAATATGCGACGATATCCTCCGATGTGGTTAAGTACTCAGAGGCGTCAATTTCACTTATGGCTACTCCACTGACCTTATTCATAAAATTTACCTTAGATGTTTGACCAGATTTGTATCCTACAGGATGCAATAATGCAAGGACAAATTCCAATAAATTGAACGGGTACGATGATCATCACATACAAATAAACAGGTACCGAATGGCGGTGTTGGTTCCGGCTTATGGCTCATTGAGTAAATAAGAATATAGAAACCAACGCAGTCTCGGCACAACCTCACCGACTATTTTCAGCTAATCCTGCGCATCAGTAAGGCGCTCTTTTATTCCATACTTATAATGGAAAAAATCGCCGCGCGTCTACGCACGTCCTGCGGCCTCCCGGAAAACGATAAGGCGTTGTGCGAATGTCAAAATTAACGAAGTCGGAAATCTCCCCTGCCCAGGCTCGTCGTATCGCGCTGACAGCGCAGGGTTTCAATGGCATCACCCGTGATGGCAACATTAGCACCGCGCACCTGCGCCGGTCGATCGGACAACTTGGCGTACTCCAGATCGACAGTGTGAACGTCCTTGTGCGTGCCCATTACCTGCCACTTTTTTCCCGTCTGGGTTCCTACGACCGCACGCTTTTAGACACCGATACTGTCGCCAAGTCAAAACGCTTCTTCGAATATTGGGGGCATGCGGCCTCGCTGCTGCCGATGGACTGCCAGCCTTTATTGCGCTGGCGCATGGATCGCGCGCTTCGTGGCGACGGAATCTGGACGCAGCTACAACCCTTCGCCAAAGCAAGGCGAGCCGAAGCGGATACCATCCTGCGTCGCATCGGCGCAGAAGGCCCCCAGGCGGCTTCCGATCTGTCGCCCGCCGCCGCACCGGCTACCAAAGGAGCCACCAAGGAGATGTGGGTCTGGAGCGAAGTAAAGCACGCCATCGAATGGCTTTTCTGGTCGGGGCAGATCGCCTCGACACATCGCCGGGGCAGTTTCGAGCGCGTCTATGACCTGCCTGAACGTGTTTTGCCTCGTGCCGTACTTGAACACCCCACACCAAGTGCTGTGGATGCACAGCGAGCCCTGCTCGCCCGATCGGCCAAGGCCCTTGGCGTCGCCACCGAAGAGGACCTGCGCGATTATTACCGTATTCCCGCTGCGGACGTGCGGCAGCCGCTTCAGCAACTGGTCGAGGAAGGAACCATCATCCCCGTGCGCGTGCGCGGCTGGCGGCAGCAAGCCTATCTGCACAAGGACGCGCGCGCCGGTCGCAAGATCGAAGGCGCCACGCTGCTCTCGCCCTTTGATCCGCTTATATGGCATCGCGCCCGCACAGAGAGGCTGTTCAACTTTCGCTATCGGCTGGAAATCTACACGCCGGCACACAAGCGCGAGCACGGTTATTACGTGCTGCCCTTCCTGCTGGATGGCGCGATCGTAGCGCGTGTAGATCTCAAGGGGGATCGCCAGTCTGGCGCGCTGATCGTCCAGCGAGCGCATGTCGAGCCCGATGCACCGCCCCACACGATCGAACGGCTGATCGAAGAGCTTAGGCTTTTAGCGTCATGGCTTGGATTGTCATCCCTCGCCGTCGCGCCGGTTGCTGCGATCGACCCGCTGCTTGCTACCTTTCGCGTCGAGAGCCTGCCGGCATCTGCTGGGGTGGTGGCTGTATAATTTGGCATTACCGCTCTCGTTACCTGTAGTTGTTTTTGTGCTAATTCGAATCACCAGGCTTCTGTTCAATCTCCGATGAATAAGCCTGGAGAATGCTGGGCTTTCTGGATCACACCCAATACGTTCCCTCATTCATCAATATTGCTGCACTACCTGCGGCGGTAGCGTCCACGCCACATAACACGCTTCCTCGAGGCAGTTGTGTGTCCACGTCAGCGCAAATGCGTGGACAGCAATGTCAACACAAACACTTTACCCTGCCTTTTCAAGTTAAACCGTCACCCCCACGTTGAGCGCGCCGTGCTTGGCTCGATGTCATGCCGACATACCTGCTTGAACACCCTATCATTAGCACAAATGTGACTTACTATAATTTTTACTTATGGTATGAGCCATATCCTAGGATAAATTTGCTCTGTACCGTATATTGCTAATAAAAAAATGGAGGCAAACATGACCAAGGCCACTTCCTTGGATATAAAGGCATTAAGGATTTTTGAGGTACTCGCAACGCATGGAAACTTTTCTCATGCCGCCAAAGATCTTGGTATCAGCCAATCAGCGGTGTCGCAAGTGGTCTCAAATATTGAGGAGATTCTCAAGACACAAGTGATCGATCGCAAGCGGCGCCCGTTCAAGTTGACGCCCGCTGGCATTTCCCTCAGTCGCAAGGCCAAGCAGATTGTGGAAGAAATGGACCGGCTGATTGCACAGACACGCGAAGCGGCTTTGTTCAACCAAGTTGAGATCCGGTTGGGCATGATCGATTCCTTCTCTGCAACGGTAGGGCCGTACGTTCTGAAATCGATGGTGACCAATACCAGCCGTATCTTGGCTTGGTCGGGGCTTTCCCATACCCATTCAAATGGTCTGTTGAACCGCCAACTGGACCTGATTGTGTCCTCTGACCCCGTCGAGGACATGGACGATCTGGTCAGAACTAAGCTTTATCAGGAGCCGTTCCTGATTGTTGTATCGAAAGAAAAGGAAGCCCTGATCGCAAAACGGGATCTGAATGCGTGCGCACAGGCCATGCCTTTTATTCGATTTGCATCACGCTCTCATTACGGCGGACAGATCGAGCGCTATTTGCGACGGTGCAATGTCAGCATTCCCCATTATCTGGAAATTGATTCGGCAGATGTGGTCATGGCGATGGTGGCCTCGGGGCTTGGATGGACAATCACCTCGCCGTTATGCGTCGCCCAGGGGCTGTCATTCTGGGACAAAGTAGCAGTTCTGCCGTTGCCGGGACCAGCATTGCAACGAACGGTTTATTTGATCTCCCGACGAGGAGAAAATGAAGATGCCGCAGAGAAAATCTATCGAAGCAGTCGTCAGGCACTGGAACAGCATGTTCTGCCCAAGTTGCAGACAAAAATTCCATGGTTAAAGAGTACTCAAAATCTATATTGACTAAAGGAGGTCAAAGTGATATCAACTAATCGTCGCGTTTTTCTTAAAAACACTCTCGCAGGTGCGGGTGCTATCGGCCTGGCAGGAACAGGGCTTTTTGCCTCGGCAAAAGAGCTGCAAAAAATGGCATACGGGGGCTCTCCATGGCTTTCGCACTATCCCACGTATCTGGCAATCGAAAATGGTCTGCTCAAGGCAGAAGGCATTGATTTGCGCTGGGAATCGTTTGTAACCGGCTCTGCACGGCTAAGTGCAATGATGGCGGGGGACGTGGATTTGGCGGGATTTGGCTCCATTTCAACGATGGCGCTGATGGCGCGCGGTGTGAAGCAATTCTATGTAGTGGGTGTGCCGGAAAACTTCGGAAAGGTTGAGGGCCTGTTCGTCAAGGAAGGGATCAACAGCATCGCGGACCTAAAAGGCAAAACGATTGGCACGGCGTTTGCATCCAGCACGCATCTTTTGGTGCTGGACTTGATTGCAGCCAGTGGTATGACGCCAGACAAGGATATTAACGTAATCAATATCTCCGGACCCGAGATCATTGCAGCGATGAAATCAGGTCAGATCGATGCCTGCGCCGCATGGACCCCGCAATTTAACATTCTGTCCTCAATGCCAGGCGTCAAGCTGCTGGCTGACGATACAAGTTTCAGCCTGTACAAGGAATTTGGAACGACGCCGGGCCCTGATCTGTTGGTTGTGAAGAAATCCTATGCGGAATCTAACCCGGAGGCGGTCAAAAGCTTTATCAAGGCCTATTTCCAATCTTGCGAAGTTCTGAAAAACGAGCCCGAAAAGGCGGTTCCGATTCTCAAAAAGCTGACCAATCTGAGCGACGCGGAGCAGTTGCAAACAATTAAAGGAGCCGAATGGTACACGCTAGACCAGCAAAAGGACCTGATGGCTAAAGACGGAAAGTTCGTCACAGGCCTTCAAAAGCTGGCCGAAATGCTGGTTACCTACAAGCAACTGGACAGCGCTCCCAAAGTGAGCGACTGGATCAATCCGAATTTCATTTGAGATTCGATTTCACAAAATACCAGGAGTATCCAAGTATGTCTTACGTTTCCAAAAAACGGGAACTCGTCCTGATCAGTTTTATATCGGTCGTCGTTTTCGTTTCAGTTTGGGAAATGGTGTGTCGCTTCGGGCTGGTCGATCCCATCTTTCTTCCTTCCCCGACCGAAGTGGTCTTGCGTGGAATCCGGACTCTGAACGATGGCGTGCTGATGTCACACGTGCTGGCATCCACGCGCAGGGTGATGATTGGATTTGCGCTCGCCGTGGCCATTTCCATTCCCTTGGGGCTGGTGCTGGGCACATCCCGCCGTTTCTGCGCAGTATTTGATCCCATCATTTCGCTGATTCGGCCCTTACCTTCCATGAGCTGGATTCCGCTATCACTGCTTTGGTTCGGCATTACAGAAACACAGAAGTACAGCATTGTTTTTATGGGAACAATCGCGCCAGCGCTGCTTTACGTGATCGAAGCCACACGCAATGTTGACCAGGTGCTGGTGCTCGCGGCCCGAAACCTGGGAGCAAGCCGGTTCCAGGTCATGCGGGAAGTCATTTTGCCCGCAAGTCTTGCACAGATCATAAGCGGCTTCAAGATCATTCTGGGGTTGTCCTGGACCTGCGTCATCTCCGCTGAACTTGTTTCAGCTAAAGAGGGACTCGGGTTCATGATAATGAACGGCAAAGAGTTTTTCCAGACTGACACGGTTGTCTTGGGCATGGTCATGATCAGTATCACAGTATTGATTATTGACGTGATTCTGCGCCGTATTGAAAACCGGGTTTTGCGCTGGCAGCGCTAAAGGGGGATTGACATGATAAATATTGAGAATGTGAGCAAGAGTTACGGGCCATTGAATGTTCTGGATAAAGTGAATATTGAGGTCAAGAAAGGCGAATTCGTGGTCCTGCTGGGCGCATCCGGTTGTGGCAAGTCCACGTTGATCAACCTGATCGCAGGTTTTGTGCGTCCGTCCACAGGACGGATTGTCGTCAACGGTCACGAGGTCAACGACGTTGATCCTCAGTGTGGCATGGTCTTCCAGCAATATGCGCTGTTCCCATGGATGACTGTATTGGAAAACGTGGCATTCGGGTTAAAGCTCAGGGGCGTTGCCAAGAAAGAGCGGCACGAAGTTGCGCAGAAGTATATCGATATGGTTGGACTGCAATCATTCGAAGACGCCTTTCCCAAAGCCTTGTCCGGAGGCATGCGCCAGCGGGTATCGATTGCACGTGTGCTTGCCACCAACCCGGATGTGATTCTGCTTGATGAACCGTTTGCCGCCCTGGACGCCATGACACGACAAGTGTTGCAAGAGCAACTGATCAGAATTTATGAGCAGAGCGGCAAGACAATTGTGTTCATTACCCATTCGATTGATGAGGCCCTGCTACTGTCGACCCGCGTTATTGTACTGGGCTCCAAGCCTGGCAAGGTGGTACAGGACATCCCCAATGACCTGCCTCACCCCCGTAATGCGAGTGTTCAACTGTCACCACGGTTCAACGAACTCAAAGCGCAGATCTGGGACACGGTCCAACACGAAGTCCAAAAAAGCCTGGAAGCTCGTGCATAGTTTTCTATAAAAACATCAAGGTTAAACATGTCGTCTAGAACAACTTACCCCGTCTACGAAAGTCGGTCCGGGTGGAACTCTCTGTTGCCTGCGCGAACAGCGAAGACAAATATTTCGATTCAAAGCAAGTACGATTTTATCGTTATCGGGGCCGGATACACCGGATTGGCCGCAGCGCGCAGGCTGGCAGAATTGAATGCGTCCGCCAGCATCCTGGTCCTGGAGGCTGGTGTCGTTGGAGAGGGCTCGTCAGCCCGAAATTCAGGGTTCGTCATCGCCCTGCCTCATAACACCAATATGTCGGGCCATATCAGCCCAGCAGAGGTGGCACAAAAGCAAATCCGAGTTTATGACGGCGGGTTACGCTGGCTCAAGCGACTGGTGGATTCGTATCAGATTGATTGCGGCTGGAATCCCAAGGGAAAGTATCACGGCGCAGCCACCGCGGAAGGGGCCATCAGCCTGCAAAACACTGCACGTCAGTATGACAAATGGGGTGTGCCATACCAGGAAATCTCTCAGGCCCAACTATCCGAACGTCTGGGCACTCAATATTACCGCTACGCCATTCAAACCAATAGCAATATTTTTATGCAGCCTGCTGCGCTCATTCGCGGCCTGGCCGACAACTTGCCCGCCAATGTCACATTGGTGGAGAACTGCCCCGTTTTGTCGGTCGAGCAGGGTCGGGAACAAGGGGTTCTCACCGCACAAGGCCTGATTCGCGGGGGAAAAATCATTGTTGCCAACAACGGCTTTGCGCGCAAACTGGGTTTTCTGAAAGACCGGATGTTCACGATCTTCACCTACGCGGCGATTACACCCGAGCTGGATGCACAGCAGCTCGCGTTGCACGGAAGCGAGCCTGAATGGGGGCTGATTCCAGCGAACCGTATGGGCACCACGCTACGGAAGATCCAAAACAAACGCTTTATGGTACGAAGCGCCTATTCTTATGAAAAACCGCAGACCGAAAGTACCGTGCTGGAACTGTTGACTGATTGTTATCGCCGACGCTACCCCGCCGCGAAAAGCCATCGATTCGAACACCTGTGGGGCGGAGCAACGGCGCTAACGCGTAACGGCGCGACCTATTTTGGCGAAATGTCGCCAAATCTTTTTGCGTCCGTCGGGTGCAATGGCGCCGGCGTACTGAAAGGCACCTGCTACGGAAAATTACTTGCGGAGCTGATATTGGGGCATCGCACCCAGGAACTTGTCGATGTCCTGGCCATGGATAAACCGAACTGGCTTCCTCCCGAGCCGCTGCGGGGTGCAGCAGTCAAAACCGCCATTTATCTGCAGAAGCGAAAAGCAGGCGCAGAAAGATAATTTAGGGATTAGGGTGTTCTTTCATAATAAACATGTCATCCTTAAACAAAGTCGGGTGGGTATCTGCCGGTAAGAGCAGCAAAGGAATCTTATCGGCAGTACCTGCTATAAAACTCGAAAAAAAAGTACATCTGGCGTTATTCAGCCAAAGAAAATGCTGCCGCCAACTGATCGGCCGCTCTAGCCAGTAACGCAACGTCCATACCCACGGCCGTAAACAGCGACCCGCATTCCATGTAGTGGCGGGCCAATTGCGTGTCCAATGTAAGGATGCCGGGCGCTTTACCAAGCGCCCGAACCTGACGGATCGCATCCTCTATCGCACTTTGCACTTCGGGATGACCCGGGTTGCCCAAATGTCCCATGCTGGCCGATAGATCTGCCGGACCAATAAACACGCCGTCCACGCCATCTACCCGGGCAATGGCCTCCAGATTATCGAGCCCTTCCTGCGTTTCTACCTGCACCAGTAAACAAAGTTCATTTTCGCACTCGTGCATGTATGTCTTTTGCCTGCCGAAATCACTGGCGCGCATGGTTCCGCCCACGCCCCTGTGGCCCCGTGGCGGATAGCGCATGCCGGCCACCGCCCTGGCGGCCTCTTCTTCGTTCTGAACATAAGGGATCAACAAGGTCTGCGTACCGATATCAAGAAAACGCTTTTGCTGGACTGCGTCGTTCCATGAGGGCCTAACGGCTGCCGATACGGGGTAAGGCGCCGCTGCCTGCAACTGGGCAAGCACACCAGAGACCTCGTTCGGTGAATGTTCGGTATCCAGCAAAAGCCAGTCAAACCCTGCGCCAGCCACAATTTCGGCACTGTACGCGTTACACAAGGACACCCACAACCCAAGTTGATGCTGTCCCTGGGCCAATGCCTGCTTGAATTTGTTCTTGCCTGCAATCATTGCGACTCTCCCTTGATCAGTTGAAACTGACAGAGATGCTGCCCAGTGTGCCGAAGTCTGCGTGAATCACATCGCCTTTTGCGACAGGAACGGTACGGGTGAAGGATCCGGCCAGTATGATGTGCCCTTTTTCCAGGACACCGCCAAAATCAGCGATTTTGTTCGCCAGCCATACGACCCCCATTGCAGGGTGCCCAAGAACCGCAGCAGATACGCCCGATTCTTCGATGGTGCCATTTTTATACAAAAGCGCACTGGCCCAGCGAAGGTCAATGTCCATGGGCCGTACGACCCGGCCACCCAGCACAACCGCAGCAGAAGCAGCATTGTCCGCGATATTGTCAACAATCCGTCGAGGATACCGGGTACGTCCGTCAACCAGTTCAAGAGCGGGCTGTATAAAGTCGGTCGCTTCCAGAACATCAAATAGCGACACGTTCGGGCCCTTGAGCGCCTTTCCAAGGACAAACGCCAACTCCACTTCAACGCGCGGCACAATAAAGCGGTCTGCGGCAATTCGATCACCGTCGTAATAGAACATGTTATCCAGCAAATGGCCATAATCAGGCTCATTGATGCCAAGCGTCGATTGCATTGCCCTGGATGTCAGGCCAATCTTGTGTCCACGCAGGACGGCGCCATGCGCTATCTTGTCAGCAATGACCAGTTTCTGTATCTCATAGGCGTCGGCGATCTGCAACCCAGGAAAAGTTTCGTCCAGCTGCGCAACGGGTGTTGCATTTTTTTCTGCATCCAGCAACAGGCGCATTGCTTTCTTGTGTATTTGCTTGCTGAGCATCATTCATCCATTTCTGACAGTATTTTTCAGAATGCCGATTGTCGGCACCTCCACTTCCACCACGTCCCCTTCCCGAAGAAACTTTGGCGGATCGTATCGAATCCCGGCACCCGTCGGCGTGCCGGTAGAGATCACGTCCCCAGGCTCCAGCGTCGTCCACCGGGAAATGTAATGGATCAGATACTCGAAAGAGAACATCAAGTTCGCGGTGGTATCGCGCTGACGTTCTTCGCCATTCACCCGTGTGATCACTTCAAGATTGTCATAACGAGGGAATTGGTCGGCAGTAACCAGCCAGGGCCCGGCAGAGCCACTCTGATCGAAGTTCTTTCCCTGCGTGACATTAAATTTTCCGTGTTTTAACCAGTCGCGTACGCTGCCTTCATTCAGGCAAGTCAGGCCTGCAATATGAGATAGCGTCTGCTGCTGCGGAATGCGCCGGCCGCGCTTTCCGATCACGATTGCAATTTCGCCCTCGTAGTCAAGCTGCTCCGACTCTTCAACCGGGCAAATCAACGGCTGCCCGTGGCCGGTGATGGATGACGCGAACCGTGGGAAGACGCTGGGATAGGCAGGTGCTGCGGTGCCGTCTTTATATTCTTCATTGCGATGGTGATAATTGATCCCCACACAAATGATTTTCCCAGGGTTGGGTATAGGCGGCAGATAATGCAGTTCTTCCAGGGCGTAACGTGGCGCACCATCAGGCAGCGATTGAACGACACTTGCCAGCTTGTCGCTGCCCAGCAGTGCATTGACGGTACTGATATCCGGACCGAAAGCGTCGGTCAGATCAACAACCTGATGTTCAATGACCACGCCGAATCGCGCTCTGTTTTGTATCACAAAAGAAACTATCTTCATTTCTCAAATCCAAAGAAGGCGGTTGGATTATCAACCAGTATTTTTTTAAGCAAGGCCTCGGAAGGCGCATAGCGGTACAGTTGTTCGACCAGATCACCCTCGTTTGGCGGCTGCTTGACCGACACCGGGTGCGGCCAGTCGCTCCCCCATACGACACGATCCGGCGCTGCCTCAATATAGGCCTGTGCAATGGGAATGACATCATTCCAGGGCGCACCAGCGCGTGATACCTTTTCTGTCAGAGAAAGCATGACCCAGAAGTTGCCTTTTTTCAGCAACTCCAGAACAGCGTTCAGGCTAGGGTCGGCGCTTTCTGAGCGAGGATCGGGACGCCCCATGTGATCCAGCATCACCGGAATGTCCAGCGACTGAAACATGGCAAGTTGATCCATGATGCCGGTCGCTTCAGGCTGAAACTTCGCGTACCAGCCCAGTTCCCGAATGCGTGCGATCGCATGATCAAATTCTTTTTCCGACATACTCACGCCCAGCCCCTGGCGATTGAAGCGGGCTCCTTTTATGCCTGCCGAATCGAGCTTTTCGAGATCACTGTCACTGCCTTCAAGCAGCACTAGTGCATTGGCACAACCTCGGTAGCCCGGTCCGGACGCCTCCAGTGCGTCCAGGACCACTTGATGGTCGGCCCCGTATGTTGTTGCCTGGACAATGACACCTCTTTCTATTCCCAACGTTCGATGCAATTGCAATGCCACCTCTATCGTGGCCGAGGGCATTTCGTAGGCCGCGCCGGCCCTGACGGGGTATTTGGTTGCCGATCCGAATACATGGAACTGACAATCACAACTGTTGGCAGGCGGTTTGGGATTGGGCGAACGTGGGTTTGGGTCAGGGGCAAGATAATCAGGCATTTGCTTCCCCCTTCACGGCAATAAAGTCGCACTCCAGTAATTTGCCACCATCCAGGCTGGCTTGCATGGTGTGCCTGGCCGGCCTGGAATCAGGATCGGGAAATAGCGCCAGCCATTCTTCGTTCAAGGCTGCACGTTGCGACCGGTCGTTCATCCAGACATGCATCTTGATAATGTCCGTGGGTTCCAGCCTAGCGGCACGGCAGATACGTTTCACATGATCAAACATGAGCCTGCTCTGCTCCTGTATCGTCGAACCATATTCACCGGTTGAGGGATCCGTTCCCTGAATGCTGCCCGAAAACACCATAGAGCCAATCTGGCTGGCCGCCGGAATCGGGTTCTTGTGACTGAACCCTTCCGCGTAGATACTCTTTCTTTTTGTCATATTCATTTCTCCTGACATGTTCTGTTCCTAGTTCACGCTGATGCCTGCCTTTTTGATAATCGGCACCCAGCGCGCGTCTTCTTTCTTTAGATACGCCTTAAAGTCTTCGGGCGTCATACTCTGGGCTTCAGCGCCAAGCGTCTCAAAGCGCTGAACGATTGCCGGATCTTTCAAGACCGCTGTCGTGGCGGCGCTGAGTTTTTCAAGAATCTCTGTGGGCGTGCCTTTGGGCGCCATCAAACCGGTAAAGGTGTAGGCGATAGCATCCGGAATATGGGATTCGGCCAAGGTTGGTACTTCCGGCAGGCTCGCAAGGCGTTTTTGTGACGTCACGGCAAGGGGACGCAGCTTCCCATCCTTTATGTAGGGCAAGGCCACCGACAGCTGGTCAAAGCTGAAATCCACCTGCCCGCCAAGCAAATCGGTGAGCGCAGGTGAATTTCCTTTGTAGTGAATTGTCATCCATTTGGCCCCCGTTTTGGCCAGCATCATTTCGCTCATCAAGTGATTGGAAGTGCCTGCGCCGGGCGAAGCCATATTAAGCTTGCCGGGATGTTTTTTCGCGAAATCTATGAGTTCGTTGACCGTTTTGATCGGTAGCCCGGGACGCACCTGCAGCACCATCGGAGTCATCGAAACCGACGTGACCGCCTCGAAATCCCGATCCCAATGGTAGGCATCACGATTGAAAATAATCGGACTATAAAGAAGTGGGCCGTTGGCCGCCATGAAGAACGTGTACCCATCCGGCTTGGATTTGGCGACATGCTCTCCGGCAATCAGGCCTCCGGCGCCCGCCTTGTTCTCCACGATAAATGGCTTGCCAAACGCTTTCGCCAGCCCGGGCGCGATGAGTCTTGCTGCAACATCCACGTTGCCACCGGGTGGATATGGGACGACGATTGTAACTGGCTTATCAGGCCAGTCGTTTGCATACGCCGTCGAGGCTAGCAGTATGGATACGGCAGCGATCATTTTTTGTGCTTGCATTTGTCTCTTCCTATAATCGATGGTGGAACCATGCGGCAAAAGATAGCAAGGGTTGATATCACAGGACAATATGAAAAATCGATTTACGTCCAAATAACGGACTTAATATAGATTCGATACTCACGACATGGTACAAAAATGGGGCATTATTGCGTTTGTCATGCATTTCCATTGACAATGACGGTTATTATTTGGACATATTTCTGGTGCCAACCAATGAAAATTTTTGCAAATAGCATGAGCCCCGAGCAGACCTACAAATTATTGACCGGTATCGTCGTGCCAAGACCTATCGCATGGGTGAGCACTTTGTCGGATGCTGGCCTCATCAATGTCGCGCCTTTTAGCTGCTACACCATTGTTTCCAACATGCCGCCCATGATCGGTATAAATATTGGGCGCAAGGCGGGAGCACGCAAGGACACCGCCACGAACATTCTTCGCAATAAGAATTTCGTCGTCAATATTGCAGATGAAACGCTGTTGGAACCCTTGCACCAGAGCGCCGGTGAATACCCGCCACAGGTCAGCGAAGCACAATTGCTGCATCTTGCAACCCTTCCCGGATCGTCGATGTCGGCGCCTCGTCTTGCGGCCGCTCCGATCAACATGGAATGCCGGCTGCATAGCGTAACCCCCTACGGCGATACCGGTGCAGAATTCTTTGTCGGAGAGATTCAGGTGCTGCATATCAGGGATAATTTGTTGAATAACGGAAAAATCGACAGTACGTCCTTGCGTCCGATCTGCCGTCTTGCCGGCCCCAACTACGCTACCCTGGGAGACGTCGTTACCTTGCCTGCGGTGTCGCAAACTCCAAAATCGGTGCTTTAACGATCACTATCAAGAGGAAACATCATGAATTCAGACGCGAGCGAAGACAGTGCAACTGCGCAACCGGGAAGCCAGACCGTTTCCCGTGCCATGCAGATCCTGCGACTGGTTGCCTGCGGTCAAGAGCATGGCGTGCGCCTGACGGATCTTGTTAATATTTCAGGCCTGAACCGGCCCACTGCGCGCCGTATATTGAAAACGCTGCTGCAGGAACAAGCTGTTGAACAGGATCCGCTGACGCGTCGCTACCTGATTGGCAGCGAATTGACGCTTCTGGGCCTGGCGCGCCGCAGACGGTTTCCCCTTTTATCTGCCGCCTCAACGTGTCTGAACTACCTTGCACAAAGTATCGGCGACACTGCATTCCTGAGCATACGCCATCGGCTGGATTCAATTTGTATCGCCCGCCAGACCGGCCATCATCCTATCCAAGTGCTATCCATTGATGTGGGTGCGCGGCGCCCGCTAGGCGCAGGTGTCTCAGGCGTGGCTATTCTTTCCTGCCTGTCCCCAGATGAGCTGCGGCAAATCATTTCCGCTAATACCACGCGGCTGGCACAGAGCGACCTCACGCCAGACCAACTCATACAAAGGGTGCACTTGGCCAGAAACCTGGGCTATGCCTATGTCCAAAATGGCGTAATGTCCGGCACCAGCGCAGTCGCTGTCCCGGTTGTCGATGCAGCGGGACAAGCCCAGGCAGCCTTAACCATCACTGCAATGTCAAATCGTCTCGATACATCACGCCTGTCATATGTGGTGGAGCAGATGAAAGGGCAGGCCGAACAACTCAGCCGTCATGCGGATATGAACAAGAATTAATCTGCCCTTCTGATCGCCTCTTCCAGCATATCCAGCCTGTCCTGCCCCCAAAACAGTTCGTTCTTAAAAACATACGAAGGAGAACCGAATACACCGCAAGCCACGGCTTCATCGGTAAATTTCCGGTAGAGAGCAATAATCTGCGGCGCTTGTGCCTGGTTCATCAGCGTCAGGCCATCCAGGCCATGTTTATTCGCAATATCAATCAGAGTTATGTCAGATGAAATATCCTCATCTTCGCACCACTCGGCACGAAGAATGGATTTGGACAATTGGGCGATATCGATGCCGTTCTGGCTTGCTGCAATCACCATGCACGATGCCAGGTCTGCATTCGGGCACATGTATTTAGGCTGCAGGTTAATGCTGATGTCCAGTTTGCGGCACCACCGTTTCAATTCGGCGATGCGATAGGCCTGGCGTTCGGGCGAGCGCTGATGCAGAAGCATCCCGCCCGTCCTGGCGTAGACATCAGGAAGGTCTACTGGCTTGTAGTTAATTGCTGCATCGTATTTTTCCGCAATACGCGCCAGGCGATCCGCCCCCAGATAGGCCCAGTCGGAGTTCAGCCAAAAATAATAGTCTATGGTTTTGCCACTCATGACCGGGCCTCTTGCATTTCCGTCAGCGGCGCAAATTTGGCGGGGCCATGCATGAATATGGAGCTGATAATGGCAATCACACCCAAACCGCTCAGGTACCACACGATATAGCGTGGATCGCCGTCACCATAGGCAAGCAGCGACGTTGCAATCAGTGGTGCCAGGCCGCCGCCGATAGCGCCAGAGACCTGCACTGCGATCGATATACCACTATATCTGACCTCAGGCGGGAACTGGGCAGAAAAAAGACTTCCCTCGGGACCATACAGGCAGGCGTAGACCACACCGATGGCAATGATCATTGCGATATTGATGGACGCGACGTCCAAGCTGCCGAGCATAGAAAAAAACAAGGAGGAAAACAGCAATATGCCAATAGAACCTGCCATGAATACCCATTTAAAACTCAGGCGATCGCCAAGAATGCCAAACAGCGGCATGGTAAAGAGCGATACCAATGCGCCCCAGATAGTGGCATCCAGCATCACCATCCGATCAACACCAAGGGTATTGGTGGTATAGGCCAGTGCAAAGGTGACCACTGTGTAGAACCAGGTTACTTCGGCAAGCCTGCCGCCCACAACAACAAGCACTTCTTTCGGATACTTCTTCAGGACGATCATGGCCGGCATCCCAACCTTTTCGCCTTTCTTTTTCATGCGCTCAAAGTCTGGGGATTCGGCAACCTTGACGCGGATGAACCAGCCAACCAGCAAGAGTAGAACGCTGGCCAGGAAAGGAATTCTCCACCCCCAGGCCAACATGTCTTCGTTGGGCAATGACGCCACGGCGCCCATTGCCAAAGAAGACAGAATCAGGCCCGGGGCAACCCCCGCTTGAGGCAGGCTGCCAAAGAATCCTTTTTTGCCTTCGGGGGCATGCTCCACGGCCATCAATACAGCGCCGCCCCATTCGCCGCCCACGGCGATACCCTGTATAAATCGCATGAGCACCAGCAACACCGCGCCCCAGTAGCCAATGGATTCATACGAGGGAATGAGCCCGATCAGGATCGTCGGAATCCCCATCATAAACAATGTAATGAGCAGCATAGACTTTCGGCCGACCTTGTCACCGAAATGGCCGAAAATAATACCACCCAGCGGTCGGGCAAAGAATCCCACGGAATAGGTGGCAAACGCAGCCAGCGTCCCCGTCAATGGATCGAACGAAGGAAAAAAGATCGTATTGAAAACCAGTGCTGCGGCTGTTCCGTATAAGAAAAAGTCGTACCACTCAATGGTTGTCCCCATCATGCTTGCCAGGCCTGCCGTCACATATTGCGAACGCGAACGGACAGACCCGGATGTCGTATTATTCGCCATCCCGGTTCCTTTTAATAATAATGAACTTTATCGTCTGTTTAACGTGCCAGTAACTACTTCAGATCTAGCGGCGCAATACCATGCGTCTGCCTGCACCAGTAATTAAAGGTCGCCTTGACGATTGAATTTTTGAGCAGATAATCGTGGGCTTCAGCGGCAAGCTTGTCATCAACGGGAGTCAGCTTGCCAAATGCCTGCGCACGGATCTGCATACGAGCTGCGCGCTCAAGGTAAACCGACAGGTAGGTCGCCTCTTCACAGGAGGTACCCGCGGTCAAATACCCATGATGGGCCAGGATAATTGCCTTTTTTTGTCCCAATGCCTTTGAAATAATGACGCCTTCTTCATCGGCAATCGGCACACCGGGCCATTCACCCAGAAATGCGCAATCGTTATGCAAGGGAGTCATATCCATTTGGGAGATAATCAATGGCTGTCGCGCAGCGGCAAGGGCGGACGCCCAGGGCGAGTGAGTATGAATAATGCTGTTGACATCGGGGCGGGCATCGTAGACCCACAGGTGAAAGCGAGTCGCCGGGTTGGCCATGCCCTCTCCCGTCAACGTATTGAGATCGCGATCAACTTCGATGAAATCTTCAGGTTTCGCTTCGTCAAAACCCAGGCCAAAGCGCAAGGTCCAATAGGCACCCGGGCGCTCCGATCTTACGCTGATCTGCCCTGCCAGGCCCGCTTCCTGTTCGGTCATGGCCAGGATTCGACAGGCGTAGGCCATAGTCTCTTTTGTGTCCCGCTCTACAATTTGCAGATGCTTGGACATCTCCTGGGTTGCACGCTTATCGAAGTAGGATTTTTCTCTTAATGGCGCATTCATGCTGTGGCCTCCATACATGATCTGTTTATATAAAAACTTTCAAGGTTCTATGACAGATTCTATTGATTCAAATCAAATATAGCTATAAAGCAAAACTCATAGCAGCTATTCCACCTGTTCGTTCATGGCTTTCGACAACTGCAATATGCATTGCTCCAGGGCAATGGCCAAAGCACTCAGCGGTTTGTCATGATGCTTGATCAATACCATTCTTCGTCGCAATAAGGGCAGTTCGATTTTCACCTTCTTCAAGCCATAGTCTGCCAGCACTTTTGTCGGAATCCTGGACGGCAAAATGCAATCGCCGACGCCTGAAGAAACAAGCTTTAACATGGCGTCCACCGTTTCGGCTTCCGTCACGAAATGTGGCTCCAGGCCGCCACTGTGTATCATTTTGCGAAGGGCATAGTGTGGGGGGAAGCCGACCAGCTGGAGTGTTGTGCAGGTCAGATCCTGTGGCCCACTCAAGGCGCTGTCCTGTCTGACAATCAGCGCCATGTCTTCTTCAAACAGCGCAGTAGACACAAGCACATCAGAATTGACTGCCGAATCGTAGACCAATCCCAGCTCTGCATTTCCGTGTTCGACCAGCGTCACGACTTCTGGCGAGCTTCTACCCATGAGTGAAAGATTGACATGCGGCCGGTTGCTGACAAAAGTGGCCACGCAATCTGCCGTGAAATAATAGCTAAGCGTGTGCACGGCCGCCAGGCGCACCGTACCCTGAGTAATGCCTTGCTTGCGCACCTGATCCATCGCCCGGTCTATTTCCAGAAAGGCGGGTTTGACTGATTCATAGAGAATCTCTCCGGCCTCAGTCAGCTTGAGTCCCCGCCCGGTCCGCACGAACAAGCGCTGGTCTACATGGGCCTCAAGCAGCGCCAATTGTTTACTAAGTCCGGATTGCGTTTGATCCAGGACTGTTGCCGCCTTTGACAGAGAACCCAAATCGGCAATAGAAACAAAAAAACGCAATCGACGGTCAACCGAGTCTAAAGACATATTATTCTCCCCGGGCAAACATTGAAATGAGCCCCGTGATATCCATCGGCAAGAACAGCAATCACCTTCATTATGGTTCAAACAGAAACTGACGTTTGATTTAACCGCTGTCCTTGGAGCAGTATGGCAAAGCGAAAGCTATCCTCAACCTCCAATTCAGGAGATTGTGCCGATAGACATCTTCAACGCGCCACCATCCCGCCACTTATCAACGACGCAAAGACAGCCTCGGCGTCCCGCGCGTCCAGCGTCCCGCGCACCAAAGCAGATGACAACGCTTCTCCTGCCCCCACAAAGCCGATGCACCGCTTTTCCAGCTCTCCCTCAGGCAAAGTGTCGAAAGGCTTTAGCACCGCGACGAACATCATGATCACGTTGTCGAGCAGTTCCTGGAAAACGGCTGCCTTCTCTTGGCTACCGGCCAAGGCCGCGCCTACGGTGTGAAAGTCATCAGTGATGTCCGTTGCGCAATGGATATAGCTTGTTGCCAGCAAACGAATGGTCTCGCCCTGGTCTCGCGTTTCAGCAGCCATTGCCGCTTGAAATGCACTTACCCTCTCGGTATCGATCCACCGGTATAGCTCGATAAGCAGCACCGAGCGCGTACCGAAATGTTCGTACACCACGGGCTTGGAAACTCCGGCGCAGACAGCCAGGTTGCCCAGGGTAAGACGATCTGCGCCTTCATCACGGATGATAAGCAACGCTGTTTCAAGCAGTTGCTGGCGCCGTTCTTCCTTCGGCATCCTGCGTGCCGGCGCGTTTGAAGTCGGCTTTGAAGGCATCCTGGAAACCGTCTTTTGCAGCGTCTTTGAAGATATCTTTGAAGTAATCTTTGTCGGTGCCTTTGAAGTCGGCTTTGAAGGCTTCTTTGCACGTGCTTTTGAAGCCATACCTGGATGCATCTTTGAAGCAGCCGTTGTCGACGCCTTTGAAGCCGTTGTTGAAGTGGCCTTTGAAGCGGTGGTTGAAGACCCCTTTGAAGTTGTCTTTGCGGGCGGATTCAGGGCATTCTGGTCGGAAGCGTTAATCACAGTCGAATTTCTCCTTGCTTAACCTACCATTAGTAGGTTAAGCTACTTTAAGTAGGTTTCCCCACTGTTAGTAGATTCTAACCCTCTGCAAGGAAATATGACAATGATTTCAGACGCAATTTTGTTGATGGGCGGCACCGGCGCAATTGGACGCCAGACCGCAAGTGCACTGCGCAGCGCCTATCCCGATGTTCCTTTACTGATCGGCAGCCGCGATCTGGTTAAAAGCCGACAGGTGGCCAACGAGATCGGCAACGCCGAAGGCGTGGTGATCAATCCGCAGGCAGTCGATCTCGGCCTGGGCGAGCGTCGGGTCAGCGCGGTTGCGGTCTTTTACGCCGACCATCGCCTGGCGAGCCTGCGATTTGCGCACGCTCGCGGCGTGCCTCACCTGAGCATTTCTTCGGGCATTTACGAAATCGCTCCTGAAGTGGCAACCTATATGCATTCCCCCGGTACTGCGGCCATTGTCCTGGGCTATGAATGGCTGGTCGGCGCCACAACCATCAGCGTGCTCAATTGTGCCAAACCATTTGCCCAGTTGGATCAGATCACGATGAATGCGCTTGTTGATGAGCAGGATGAAGGCGGTCCGGCGGTTGCCGAAGATTTTGAACGCCTGGGCCGGATGATGCCCGCTGCCTTCACCCGCCGCGGCGGCAGCTATGTCTGGCGCAGTAACGACGATGCAAAAGCCCGCTTCCGTGCGATCGATGGCACCGAAATGGAAAGCACTGGCTTTTCGTCTATCGATGTTGCCGGCCTGGCGGCCGCCACCGGGGCGTCGGACGTGCAATTTAATCTGGCCATCGGCGTCAGTTCATCACGACGTCGTAGCGAACCCAAGTCCACGGAAATCATTATCGAAATGGCTGGCAAAGACCGTGACGGCCACCCGCTGCGCACCCGTCATGGCGTGTTCCATCCAGGCGGCGCCGCCCCGTTGACTGCGTTGGGAGTTAGCATGATTCTGGAGCGACTGGCCGGGCTGGACGGCAAAGCGCCAACGCGGCCAGGATTGTATTTTCCTTTCCAGGTTATCGATCATGCGAGTTATCTATCCCGCTTGCAGACCGAAGGCGGCAGCGTCGTGTCATTGGATGTGGAGGGATGTGAGTGTGGATCAGGCCATCCTGCCTAATGGATAATTTTGCCAAGAAAGTCCTGTGCTCGCTGGGATCGCGGCTCTTCAAAGAATGCGGTCTTATCGCAGTCCTCGACAATAACGCCGCCGTCCATGAAAATAACCCGGTCGGCCACTTTTTTGGCGAAACCCATTTCGTGCGTCACCACCATCATAGTCATGCCGTCACGCGCCAATCCGACCATGACGTCCAGCACTTCGTTGATCATCTCCGGATCCAGTGCAGACGTAGGTTCATCGAACAGCATCGCGATGGGGTCCATTGCCAGCGCCCGCGCAATTGCGACGCGTTGTTGCTGTCCGCCCGAGAGCTGAGCAGGCAACTTCGACGCGTGGCCTGCCAGGCCAACGCGATCCAGATACTCAACCGCCTTCCCGGCCGCCGACGCACGGTCACGTTGCAACACTTTCATCTGCCCCAGAAGCATATTGTCAAGAACACTCAGGTGGGGAAATAACTCGAAGCCCTGGAACACCATGCCAATGCGAGCGCGCAGTTGCGGAAGATTCGTATCCTTCGCAGCAACCGAAACGCCATCGATCACGATGCTGCCCCGATCAATAGGTTCCAAACCGTTTACCGTCTTGATCAAGGTCGACTTGCCCGAGCCGGAAGGCCCGCATACAATCACCACTTCGCCCTTGCTGACGGACGCGCTACATTGGTTTAGTACCTGGAAATTGCCGTACCACTTGGAAATATTATTTATTTCGATCATTTTTTAGCCATTTTGAAATTGACGCATGCGTCTGACAAGGGATGAAAGCGTAAAGCAGATGCAGAAATAGACCACGGCCACGAACAGATACATTTCCAGCAATCGCCCATCGCGCTGCGCAATCGCGGCGGCAGCGCCGACAAAGTCGGTGATTGAAACCACGTACACAAGCGAAACCTCTTGCAAAAGAATAATCGATTGCGTTAGCAGCAGGGGCAGCATGCTTTTTATTGCCTGTGGAAGAATCACGTATGTCATCGCCATGCGGTGGTTCATGCCCAACGCCTGTGCCGCCTGTACTTGTCCGCGTGAAACACCCAGGATGCCAGCCCGTATGATTTCGCAGTAATATGCAGCCTCGAACATAACGAATGTGACCAGTGCCGAACTGAACGCGCCCACTTCGATAGGCGTGTCCGAACCCATTATCCAGCCTCCGATATACGGCACCAGAAAGAAGAACCAGAAAATTACCAACACCAGCGGGATAGAGCGAATAACGTTGACATAAACGCCGGCGACGGTGCGCAGGGTAGCTGAGTGCGACAGCCTCATGAGCGCCAGCAGCGTTCCCAATATCAACCCACCCACCATAGCCAGGAGCGTCAATTTGACAGTGAAGACCATGCCTACGCCAAATAGAAACGGCAAGGCCTGGACGATCACGCTAAAGTCGAATGAGTCAAGCATGACGATTCACCCGTCGGTTACGTTGCAGCAGGCTTCTGAACGAGCGCCCAGGTATCACAGCTGTCTCGATCAGTCGCATAACCCCCACAGCAGACAAGTTCACCACCAGGTAGATCAGCGTTGCAGCGGTGAAAGCCTCAAAGACCTGAAACGAGAACTCCTGCATTGCTCGGGCGGTGGCGGTCAGTTCAATCAGACCGATGGTCAGCCCCACCGAGGTGTTCTTGATATTGTTCAGAAATTCGTTCGTCAACGGCAACAGCATCCGCCGTCCGGCCACAGGCAAAAGCACATAGCGGTAAATTTGCCATGTCCGCAGTCCA
>NZ_JBQEAU010000021.1:31295-41302 GCF_052108595.1 Advenella sp. | reverse complement strand
GACCCTGGGGGCTTATATAGATGGCATCACGGTCGTTAATCGCGCCTATGTCGGCGGGGCGTTGGACTGGCTCACACCGTTTTCCGTGTTTACCGGCATTGGCTTGATTATTGCCTATGCGTTGCTGGGCTGCACCTGGCTTGTCCTTAAGACCGACGGGCCGTTGCAGCAACGGATGATTGAACTGGCCAGGCCGCTCACCCTGGTGTTGCTGGTTATCATTGGTATTCTGAGTATCTGGACGCCGATGAGCAATTCGCTTATTTACGAGCGCTGGTTTACCTTGCCCAATTTGTTCTGGTTTGCACCGGTCCCCATTTTGGTGGTCCTGGTAGGCTGGGGCTTGATACGCAGCCTGAATCACAACCCGCATGCCGAACCGTTTATTTATACGCTGTGCATGGTGTTTCTGGGTTATAGCGGTCTGGGTATCAGCGTCTGGCCCAATATCATTCCACCCGACATATCCATCTGGGATGCGGCCGGTCCGCCGGAAAGCCAGGGTTTTGCGCTGGTCGGCGCGCTCTTCATTATTCCGTTCATTCTCATGTACACCTCCTGGGCCTATTATGTGTTCCGTGGCAAAGTGACGGCAGATGCCGGATATCACTAGAGGCGTGACCAGCGTGCAGACGCGTACCGGCCTGCTTGCGCCTGTCGCGATACTCGCAGCGACAGGCGCATATTACAGTTGGAATCGGGCGATATGACACAGCAGAAAACCAAACGCACTTGCACCACTACCCCAGGCAAACGTAGCCGCTGGTTATGGTTCGCCGGTTTGTGGCTGGCCGGAACCGCGGCATTGCTGTTGGCAGCCTACCTGCTGCGCGGCATTATGTCTGCCGTGGGCATGACCTCCTGAAAGAGTGGGCGCGGCTCGCTCGCGCTACAATAGCGCATTAACACAAGCGCAATGTGGCGCGCTGTTGCCATCCGAACCCAATCAGACATCCCCATGAACGCCGAACGTTTAGAGTTTATCCGCAAGCTGCCCAAGGCTGAATTGCATTTGCATATTGAAGGAACACTGGAGCCCGAATTGATTTTCCGGCTTGCGCAGCGCAACGGCGTGACCTTGCCGTACCCATCCATTCAGGCACTGCGCGATGCGTACCATTTCACCGATCTGCAATCTTTTCTGGACCTTTACTACGCCGGTGCTGCCGTGCTGATCACCGAGGCCGATTTTTATGAGATGACCATGGCATATCTTGAGCGGATCGCGCAGGAGGGCGTGGTTCATACAGAAATCATGTTCGATCCGCAGACACATACCGTGCGTGGTGTGCCAATTGCAACGGTGTTTGCCGGTATTGCGCGTGCATTGCGCGAGGGCCAGGATACCTGGGGCATTACCTCTTGCCTCATCATGAGTTTTCTACGGCATCTGCCCGAGCAAGCGGCATTCGATACGCTGGAGCAGGCTTTGCCTTTGCGCGAACAATACAGCGATCTATGGCTGGGAATTGGCCTGGATTCAGGCGAACAGGGCAATCCACCGGAAAAATTTGAACGCGTGTACGCGCGTTGCCGTCAATTGGGCTTTTATCTGGTGGCGCATGCGGGCGAAGAAGGGCCGGCCGCTTATGTGAGCAATGCGCTGGACAGGTTGAATGTGATTCGCATTGACCACGGTGTGCGCAGCGAAGAAGATCCGGTCTTGTTGCAAACGCTGGCCGCCAGGAAAGTGCCGCTCACCGTCTGTCCGTTGTCGAACCTGAAACTCAAAGTGGTCAGCGATATGCGCGAGCATAATCTGAAGCGCTTGTTGGATCAGGGTCTTTGTGTGACGATCAACTCGGATGATCCCGCCTATTTTGGTGGCTATCTGCTGGATAACTATGTTGCAGTTGCCGAAGCGCTCGGGTTGAGCGACGAGGAACTGGTCACACTTGCCAACAACAGCATGCAGGCTCGTTTTCCGGTATTCCTGGCGCAGGCTTCCTGATTGTCTGCCGGCCCGTCGTGCAGCCAGGCCGCGGTGATCGGGGCCAGCCAGCAGATCTGCTGCTAGGATGCTTTGTCACTGCGTTGATGCATCCGGAAAAATTGCATGATCAGGCTTGATGCATTCGGACCATCCGAAGTGTTGAAATCGAGCCGACTGTCGCCGCCACTCCATGCATGACCCACTTTTCTGAACTGGCATAAACGAACAATGCTCTTGCGGGCACGTTTGAAATCAAACTGGGTGTATTCGCGCGAGGTTTGTTCACCAACTGGCTTTTCGATAGGCTGCGCCTCGTCATCAAAACCATTGAGCCAGGCAAACTGACGCGCCAGCTGTTCGCCATTGTTGGCCGATACGACTCGATCGAGTTGGCCTTGCAGAATCAATGCAGGCAGGTAGTCCTCGCTGGCAGCCAGGGTTTCACCGGCAGCCTTAAGCGCCGTCAGCGGATCATTCAAGGTACCGCGCCGCATGGTCTGCAATCCGCTGGACAAGCTGCTTGCATTGCCCATGACAGGCCCGGAATGCAAGGCCACTGCAGCAAACAGCTGAGGATGGCGCAAGGCCAGCAGGCTGCCCATGCCGGCGCCGGCCGACATGCCCGCCAGATAAATCCGTGTCTTGTCCAGTTTGTGACGCTGTATCAGGTTGCGCACCAGCGCGGCAATCGCATCGGCCTCGGCATAGCCATGTTGCTGGTCGGGCAGATACCAACGCCAGCAGCGCAGGGTCTGGCGCTGGCGTGATTGCTGTGGATACACAACGACCATGCCCGATTTGGCTGCATGCTGGTTCATCCGCGTTCCCTGCGCGAACTCGGTGGCGGTCTGTTTGCAGCCATGGAGCATGACCAGCATGGCGCTGCCCTTCATTTGATGTGATGGCGGCACGTACAGGAAATAACTTAGCCGCTGAAAAAACAAAGAGACTGTCGCAGGCACCTTGAATAGTCGCTCTGTCCAGGAACCATGACGAAACGGCGGCGGGACGGGTTTCTTTGCCGGGCGCAACACGGCGGCAGGCGACGGGGGAAACAGCGGGTTGTGGTTGAAGGCCGAAGCGGCCAGCTTCATGTTCGAGCGCGTGGCCCTGATCAGCGCGTTACTCTGTTGGCGTGCAATTTTGCGGGCGGTTTTCAGAAAAATGGAGCTCATGCTGCGAGCCATAATGTGGTATCCCCGCGGTAAAGTAGCATAAACCGGTATTCACCTGGCGAGGATCGCACAGGTGGCGGTTCTTGCATGAATACTAAGATGTCTGTATGAAGATATCACGTAAATTGGCAATTGTTGTACTTTCCTGCCCCGGCAGCTATTGCAGTACATGTCTGCAGCGTGGCTGCTCAACCATGTACAGATCGAACAGAAGGGGTCTCTTACAGCGATTTCAGGCTGATTTGAGCCGGACGGGTATGCACCCGCGCAGGGCATTGGTCAGCACAATGGCATCGGCCGCTTGCAGCATGGCCAGGCTGATGCGTCCCTCGGTGACATGATCGGTCTGCAGATACTGCGCAGGGCTGGCCAGCACCTGCGCACGCATGACACCGGGCAAAATATCCAGGGTCAGGACCGGTGTCAGCCATGCACCACGATAGTGAATAAATACCGAAGTGCGTGCGCCTTCGAGCAGATCATTATCATGATTGAAATACAGAACGTCGAAATCGCCTGAAACCGTTGCCTGTTTCAAATCATCGTCATAATGTTTGCGCCATGTCGTTTTAAAGCGACGCAAGGGGTCATATCTTGGTAACTGGCGTGGCGCGATGCTCACCGAGGGCAGGCTGGATTCGCACGCAGGGACAGGGGTGTCCAGGGGAAACGCAGTCATCTGGCAGGTTCCGTCCTGGGCCAGCACGGCGCGCACACGCAGTGTGGCGTTCGACGGCTGCGCGACTATGAATTGCTGCAACTGCCGTGTCAAGGCAGCATGATCGGCGGCAAAGCCCAGGCTTTTGGCAGAGGCAAGCAGGCGTTCAATGTGCCTGCCCAGCAATGCACAATGGCTTTGCTCGACCAACATGGTTTCAAATAGTGCGAATTCGGCAGGGATGGCATGCAGAAAACGAGACTTCCAGTGGATTTCTTCATACTCCGATTGCGCCGTGCTGTCGTAGACAATGCCGCCGCCGACACCCATCACGCCAGTACAGGCAAGGCCCTGGTTGTGTGCCGGCTGCAGGGTCAGGGTGCGGATGGCAACATTGAAACAGCCTGTGGCGCCCATTGTATTGTCAGACGGTTGCAGATAGCCGATGCTCCCGGTGTACAGGTCACGCGGCGCAATTTCACTGCCTGCGATATAGTGCATACTCATTTTTTTCGGAGCGCCGGTAATAGAGCCGCAGGGAAACAAGGCGCCGATCACCTGCGCCATGGTGATGCCGGGCCGGACCCGGCAGTCAATGGGCGTGGTCATTTGCAGCACCTGGCCAAAGCGTGTCACTTTGAACAGCTCTTGCACCTGTACACCTTTGGGTTGCGCAAGAATAGATAAATCATTGCGCAACAAGTCCACGATCATCAGGTTCTCGGCCCGGTTCTTGCTGTCATTGCGCAGCAGGCTGGCCAGCGCCTCAGGATCATCTGTCGGCTGACAGGCCAGGGTTCCCTTCATGGGCTCGGCGCCGATCACGCCCTGCTCATCAATGCGGATGAACAGCTCGGGAGACAGGCATACTGTCCAGGGGGCCATGGGTTGATGCGGCAGCCAGGCCAGCACGCCGTATGGCACGGGTTGCTTTGCACGCAGTGCGCGGTACAGCGCCAGCGGCGAACCATAGGTCTCGAAATATTGTCGCGCGGTGTAATTGATTTGATAGAAATCACCGCGCGCAATGGCCCGGTGCAATCGGTCAAACTGCTGCCGGTAACTGTCAAACGCCGGCTGCAATTGCAGATTGCATAGCCCCGCAGGCTGCCGACTCGGATCATGCGCGTGCGCCTGCTGGGTCAGCCAGTTCTCAATCTGCTCACCCGATAGCGTTGTGGCTTGTGAAAACCAGTGGATGTGCATGGCTGCGCCTGCGCCTGCGCGTTGTGCTGCCTCAGCCATGCCGAATTCATAGGGAATGAAGATTGCCGGATGCAGTGCCTGTGCCCAGCCGCGCGCCAGAATGGCATCCAGGTCTGCCAGTTGCGCGGCAGCGATGGTGTCCGCGCGTACAAACGCCTCCAGCAGCGTGGCCTGCTGGGTGACGGCGTCATCAAATAGAACGAAAGGAGGCGATGTGTCCATGGCAGGCAATGATACCGGAATTACGCCTTCTGCCTTCGGGTAAATTGCCATAGAAAATAGACGGCGCCGATGAAAGTGGCGATCAAGCCGGTGGGAACTTCATAGGGGAACATAATGTGCCTGCCGAGCAGGTCGGCGCACAGCATGATAACAATGGCAATTGTAGAGGAGGCCAGCATTTGCGTGCGCAATCCATGAAAGCCCATGGAGCGGGCCAGATGCGGTGCAATCAGCCCCACAAAGCTGGTCGGGCCGATGGTAATGGATGCCAGCGTGGTCAGCGCTGCGATCAGCAGAAACAGCAAGGTGCGGGTGAGCATGGGACGCTGGCCGGTGGCGCGGGCAATGGGGTCGCCCAGACGCAGCAGGCTCAAGGGGCGTCGTGTCATGCAGGCCAGTATGACCAGCAATGCAACAATGGCAAAGCGCATCGGTAGATCATTTTGCAGCAGGCTCATGTAGGTATCACCGGATATCCATATCAACAGCTGTTGGACTTGTTGCATGCCGCTGGCAAGGGTCAGAGTCAGCAGCGAACTAAATAGCTGCGTGAGCGCCATGCCGGTGAGCAGGATTTTTTCGGGCTGAAACTGGTTGCGCGCATTGATTAGCATGACAAAGAGCAGGCTGGCAAAAGCGCCGCCAATGCCGCAGACCAGATACAGAACCGGCGAGGGCGCGGGCACCAGCATCATCAGCCCGATCAGGCCCAGTCCGGTCCCGGACGTGACTCCCAGAAATTCGGGCGAAGCCATGCTATTGTTGGTCATGTTCTGAATCAGTGTGCCGGCGCAGGCGATGGCGACACCAAACAGAATCGCAGTTTGCGTGCGACTTTCGGTGAACAGCGCAATAGTCGGATCAATCTGGGCGACCAGCGTCCAGTTGCCAGCGACATCGTGCGTGATATGCGGCAGGAACACAAAACATCCAATGGCAAGTGCAATCAACAGGAGCATGCGCTTGCGCAGCAGCGATGTGGGATGGCGCAAGCCCGCATGCAGCGGAGCCACCTCCTGGCGCGTATGGCTGCGCTGTTTCATGAGCAGAAACAGCAGCACCGGTACGCCCAGCAGTGCGGTCACGGTTCCCGTCATGACGCTGTTGGGCCAGCGGTATGTCGCCAGTTGCAGGGCCGAATCGGTAATGGACAGCAATAAGGCGCCAAACAGCATTGCATATCCCCATTGCTTGCGTATATCGGTCACACCCAGAGAGCGGGCGATTACCGGCGCGGCCAGGCCGACGAAAGCAATGACGCCGACGCTGCTTACCACGATTGCAATCAGAAACGAGACAAGTGCAAAGCCGGTGACGCGCACCAGACGGACATTGACGCCAACGCTTTTGGCAAGCGTACCTTGCAGCGAAAAGGCGCGCAGCGAGGGCAGCAGAAACCAGGACAGTGGCAGGCACAACAGGGTTTGCCAACCGGTGCGCAGCGTCGGCAGCCAGGAGTCTTGACTGAGTGAACCGGCACCCCAGATGATGAGCCCATAGAGCCTGTCCGGGTTAAGGATCAGATACATATTGCTTAGCGTGGTCAGCAGCAGCGTGAGCATCAACCCGATCAGAATCAGGGTATTGCCGGCAGTGCCGGTTCGCCGGATAATGAGCACGATGATCACGCTGCTGACCACGCTGCCTGCCATGGCCAGCAGCGTGGAGTCGAACAATTGCGCCTGCGGAAAGTACATCATGCCCAACAACAGCGCGAACTGGGCGCCGCTGCTGATGGCCAGTGTATCGGGGGCGGCCAGGGTGTTCTGCGTGACCTGCTGCAGGATAAAGCCTCCCAGGCCCAGGCAGATGCCGCAAAGCAGCGCCATGGCAATTCTGGGCAGGATGCCATGCCAGAATACCAGTTGCTGTATCGGCGCCTCTGACCACGCGTTGCTACCCGGCGCGGCGAGCATGATAACTGCAGCCATCAGGGCAATGGCGATTGCGCTGCTGACAAGTGCGAGTGTTCTTGCAGAAAGTGTGTATCTCATTTGTTATATCCGGGGAAACGGAAAGCCGCGTTCGAGCCGGCATTGGCGTCCTGCGCAAGCAGACCGTCCCGGACTGTCTGCGCAAAGCGCAGCACGGTACTTAAGCCGCCCAGTGTCCAGATGGGCTCGGCAAGAATGACGCGGTTTTTGCGCACTGCCGGCAATGCCTGCCAGATCATATTTTCCTGCAGCTTCCCGGGCAAGTCGGCCGGGTAGGGCTTGATGATAAAGATCGTGGTGTCCTCGGGCAAAGCGGCCAGGTCGGTCAGGTCTGCGCTTTGAAAGCCCCACTGGTTCACTGCTGCTGTCCAGGCATTGCTGATGCCGATTTTTTCCAGTGCGGTGGAAAAAAGGCTGGGCTTGCCATACACCCGGACATTGCGTGCATCTATGAACTGAATGACCGCCACCGGCTGGCCACGGTGTTGCAAAAGCTGGTGGCTGATCCCATCAAGCTCGTCATCTACCTGGGTTATGTAGTGGGCAGCCTTGTCGGGATGACCTGTGATGTCTCCGATCTGGGTTGCCAGCTCGCTCAGGTTTTCATAAATGTCCTGACCCGGCGTGTAGACGTCCAGCAGTGTCGTGGGGCCGATTCGCTCCAGCAGACCTTTGACGAAGGCATAGTCTTGCGAGGCCAGAATCAGCTCGGGCGCCAGCCGGATCATTCTGTCAGGATTGGGCTGCGCCCGCATGCCCAGATCCAGTGTGCTCGCCGGCATGGCCGGCGAACGACTCCAGACCTCATAGCTGTTTTTTTCAGCGATTGCCGCGGGAAAAATACCCATGGCGGCCATTGTTTCTGCAATGGTCCAGTCCAGTACGGCAATGCGTTGTGGCGCCGCTTTTGGGCTCTCGGGCTGCGCAGACGCAAGTTGCGTTGCCGTCTTGGGTGGGTTCATCTGGCTTTCTGCCGGGGCAGCCGCTGCGGCATTTGCCATCAGGCAGGCGCAGATGAGCATGCAGCGGTGAAACACAATGGGCATGATCATGCTCGGGCTCAATTGAAGGCCAGTTGCACGCCAGGATGCACGGGATGGCCAATCAGTTGCAGATCGACATCGTAGATATGCCGCAGCTTTTGCTGATCGAGCAGGGCAGCGGGCGGCTCGGCGTAGATAAGCCTTCCCTCACGCAGGGCCAGCAGGCGGTCGCAATAACGGGTGGCCAGGTTGATATCGTGGATGACCGCGATCACGCACTGGTTTTCCTGATTGGCCAACCGTTGCAGCAATTGCATCACTTCAAGCTGGTGCTTAAGATCCAGTGCCGCCAGCGGTTCGTCCAGCAGGATATAGGGCGTATTCTGGGCAAGCAGCATGGCAATCCATACACGCTGGCGCTCGCCGCCCGACAGGGAATCGAGCAGCGCCGGCATGAAGGACTCGGTATCGGTCAGCGCGATGGCCCGCGCAACTGCCGATTCGTTCTCGGGGTTGCTGTTGCGCCAGATACTATTCCACGAATAGCGTCCCAGTTCGACCAGTTCGCGGGCGCTCATATCGGGGATGACCGGCGTATATTGCGGCAAATAGGCCAGCTTGCGCGCGTACTGGCGATTGGACAGCGTATCCACACGGGCATTGTCCAGCAGGATAGCGCCCTGTGAGGGGGGGTGTTCACGCGCCAGCAGCTTGAGCAGTGTCGACTTGCCTGAGCCATTGTGGCCGATCAGGCCGTAAAACTTGCCCCGTTCAAATTGGGTCGTGAGCGGATGCAGCAGGGTTTTGGAAGAGGTTTGAAAACCAGCGTTTTCAATCTGGATCATCGCATATCCGGCAAGAGTAGATCAGAGCTGTGATTGTAAATGATTCTCAATATCCAATCGGGTGTTTTTCTGATATTTGGCGTTATTACCCCGGGTCGGTCGGTGCGGCTGTCCAAGCCATCGTCCTGCGGATAAGGCGTTGATGCCGGCCTGGTGTGGGTGCCATGGGTTGTGTGGCGGCCCAGGTTGTGACAAGGCCCGCGTCTATGGCGGGCCCTTTTGGATAAACTGGCGATTGCCAATGGCGCAATCAGCGAATAGGCAATCCGTATTGCAGGCCGCCATCGGTCCATAAGGCATTCAGGCCGCGCTTGATTTTTAGCGGGCTGCCCTGGCCGACATTGCGTTCAAAGCTCTCGCCGTAGTTGCCCACCTGTTTAATGATGTTGTAGGCCCATTTCTCATCCAGTCCCAGGTTTTTGCCTGCGCCGGGCGTGGCGCCCAGCAGGCGCTGGATGTTGGGGTTGGTGCTTTTGAGCTGTTCATCGACATTAGCCGTGGTCACGCCCAGTTCCTCGGCATTGACGGTGGCCTGAAAGACCCATTTGACGATATTGAGCCAGGCATCGTCGCCCTGGCGCACAAAGGGTCCCAGCGGCTCTTTGGAAATGATTTCCGGCAGCACTTCGTAATCGTCGGGCGAGGACAGTTTGGAAATGCGAATGGACGCCAGGCCCGAGGCATCGGTAGAGAATACGTCGCAACGGTTGGTTGCAAAGGCATTGACCACCTCGTTGAACTGATCGAACACGACCGGTTTGTATTCCACTTTGTTGGCGCGGGCCCAGTCTGCCAGCGTATTTTCATTTGAGGTGCCGGTTTGCAGGCAGATCGTTGCGCCATTGAGTTCCTTGGCGCTTTTTACGCCAAGCTTCTTGGACACCAGAAAGCCCTGTCCGTCATAAAAATTGACCCCCGCCGCAATCAGGCCCAGCGCCGTATCGCGCTGTTGCGTGACGGTGGTGTTGCGGGTAAGAACATCGACTTCGCCCGATTGCAAGGCGGTAAAGCGCTGCTGGGAGTTTAGCGGCACGATCTTGAACTTGCTGGC
>NZ_JBQEAU010000021.1:5286-31285 GCF_052108595.1 Advenella sp. | reverse complement strand
ATCGCCAAAAACGGCGGCGGCAATACTTTTGCACAGATCAACGTCCAGGCCCTGCCATTGGCCTTTGGCATCGGGAGCGGAAAAACCGGCAAAGCCAGTGGTGGCGCCACACACGACAGCACCGCGCTGTTTGACGTTATCCAGCGTTGCCGCATGGGTGAGGCCAGGGATGGTTGCAGCGATCGCGAGCGTAGCAAGTGAGGCTTTCAAAAGGGCAGACATAGCAGACTCCAGTTTAGGGTTACAGCACAAAGCAAGAAGATAGACCGGTTTTCAAACATCGGAAAACAACCATTTCTTCGAATCTTATTACGGAATGTAATGAAAGAAAAGGCACCGGCCCGCAACCGGTGATCATCCGGGTTGCAGCACGGTGCCTGCCGCCACGCAACTGCGGCGTCGGCGCTCCATGGCTATTTGCCGGCCTGTTTGTCCTGACGGCTTTCCTTCCACAGCTTGAAGATGTGCCAGGCCATGGGCAGCACGGAAATAATCACGATGCCAAGGGTAAACAGTGACAGGTTTTGTTGTACCCAGGTAATGCGGCCCAGGAAATAACCTGCCAGCACCAGCAGGAATATCCACAGGAACCCGCCTAGCACGTTATAGAACGCAAAATGGCGTCGGTCCATGCCCGAGAGCCCGGCCAGAAAGGGCGCAATGGTGCGCACGATAGGGATAAAGCGTGCCAGGGTAATGGTAGATCCGCCATATTTTTCAAAATAGGCATGGGTTTTATCAATATGACTTTGCTTGACCCAGCCCTTGCGGATCAAGGTTTGTCCCAGGGGTGAACGACCGATGGTGTAGTTGACATAGTCGCCGAGCACGGCGGCGGCAAACAGCATGACCATATACCAGAATGGGGGGATGCCACTGATGCCCATGAAGGCGCCGACCGCAAAGAGCAGGGAATCACCGGGCAGAAACGGCATGACGACCAAACCGGTTTCCAGAAACAGAATGAGGGCAACCAGGCAGATGCCCCAGCTCCAGTGATCGTGCAGCATGGCCATCAGGGCCTGATTGTCGTGGAGCCAGCCAAACAGCGAGGAAAAATTCATAAATAGTGTGCTAAGCAAATGAGGCCGCCGCGCAGTGCTGGCAAGCCAATGAAAAGAGTCAGCTAATAGTAATATGGAATAGAAATTTATACCGTTTGTTCATGAAATTATCATAATTTTTTACATCGAACACGCTATGATGAATGCTCGTTCACACAACCAGGAGTATTGCAATGTCCAGGAAGATTCTGATGCTAGTGGGTGATTATGCCGAAGACTACGAAACCATGGTGCCGTTTCAGTTTCTGTTGGGCGTCGGCTACGAAGTGCATGCTGTCTGCCCCGATAAAAAGGCCGGCGATACAATAGCTACGGCCATCCACGATTTCGAAGGGGACCAGACATACTCGGAAAAGCGAGGCCATAATTTTGCCATCAACCATGATTTTTCCCAGGTGGATACCAGCGATTATGTCGGCCTGGTAATCCCTGGCGGCAGGGCCCCGGAATATCTGCGTAACACGCCGCGCGTGCTGGAAATCGTACGCGAGTTCGATGCTGCGCAAAAACCGATAGCAGCCGTTTGTCACGGCGCCCAGATCCTGGCTGCCGCCGATGTGATCAAAGGTAAAAAGTGTTCTGCATATCCGGCATGTGCCGCAGAAGTGACGCTGGCCGGCGGGCACTATCAGGATATCGCCGTAGACAGCGCCGTGACAGACGGGCATTTGATTACCGCGCCCGCATGGCCTGCGCATCCGGCGTGGATGGCCCAGTTCATCAAGGCGCTGGGCGCGACCATTACGCTCTGATTGGGCGCGTGCAAGCCGCTTGTATACGGCGCCAGCGAGATAGATGTGCCGGCGCCGTGCGTATCGCGCGGGGCGCAGTGGGCTGTGCACCCGCATTGTTCAGTCTGGGAGTCTGATTTTCATGTATACCCTTCATATTGCCAACAAAAACTATTCTTCATGGTCCCTGCGGCCGTGGATTCTGCTGCGCCAGCTTGATATTGCCTTTCGTGAAGAGATGCATCCGTTCCAGGCCGATATTCAGGCGCAGCGAGAAAAATTTCTGGCGTTTTCTCCCAGCGCAAAAGTGCCGGTGCTGCAGGACGGCCAAACGGTTGTCTGGGATAGCCTGGCTATTGCCGAGTACCTGGCCGAGGAACATGCCGGTGTCTGGCCCGGCGATCGTGCGGCGCGAGCCTGGGCGCGCGCTGCCTCCTGCGAAATGCATTCCGGATTTGCCCATTTACGCGAACGCTGCACCATGAACTGCGCGGTGCGCGCCAGGCCGAAAACCGTGACGGCCCAGTTACAGGCAGACATTGAGCGAATCAATACGCTGTTTAACCAAGGCTTGGCTCGCTTTGGCGGACCGTTTCTGGCCGGGGCGGCGTTTACTGCCGTCGATGCCATGTATGCGCCGGTCATGTTCCGGATCCAGACCTATGATTTGCCAATGCAGGGTGCTGCCGTCGATTATGTAGCGCACATGCTGGCCTTGCCGGGTATGCAGCAATGGTATGCGCAGGCGTTGCAGGAACGTGACATCGATGAGGCGCATGAGCAGGATGTTGCGCGCTACAGTGATATCATCGGTGACGAGCGGCAGAAGTGATTGCGACAGGCAATATGGGCTTGATTCAGACGATTTGATTTAAATCATGCAGGTTGCAATTAGCGTGGCCGGACCCGAGTCACAGCGTTTCTGTCTGTCGTAATATGGTCCTTTATTTGATTGTTTGGAAGAATGATGAAAAAATTAGTTCTGGCTGGCGTCGTACTGGGCGCAACCACCGCATCTTTGTTTGGCACAGCGGCCCTGGCCGATCACGAAGGTGGCAGCCATGGTAGCCATGGCAGTCACCATGGCAACCACGCGATGCACGCTAACTCAGGGCGCGCACCGAGCACCGAAAAGGGTTCTGATCATTTGCGTGTTGAAGATTGCTGGATCCGCCTGCTGCCCAAGGTTGCGCCGTCCGGCGGGTTCTTTGTATTGCACAACCAGGGCAAGTCTGAACCGGTTGTGCTCAAAGGTATTCAAACCGATGCTTTCGGTATGAGCATGCTGCACGAGACGACCGAGAAAAACGGCATGTCAGCCATGACGATGGTGCCGGACGTCACCATCGAGCCAGGCCAATCCTTGTCTTTCAAACCTGGCTCCTATCATGCGATGCTGGAAAAGCCCAGGGCAGACCTGAAGGCAGGACAACAGATCACGGTCAATTTCGAGCTGGGTACCGGCAAGAAAATACCGGTTCAGTGTACGCTGAAGTCGCCGTCTGCACGCAGTTTCAGCGATCAGTAACCTGTTCTGGCAGGCGCGGCGGGTTGCCGCGCGTCTTCGCTGAGCGCCAATTGCCGGAAGCGCCCGGCAGAATAATGATAAAACGCCTGCGGACAGATCTGCTTTGATATGACGGTGGCAACCAGGCTGGCAAGCAGCATCCAGAAAAGCATGGCTTGGCTGCCCGACATCTCCATTACGATAACCGAGGCGGTGACGGGCGACTGCGTAGACGCAGCAAGAAAGGCCGCCATGCAAATCAGGACAAATACGCTTTGAGCCTCCTGCATGTTGACAGAATGGGCCAGCTCCACGCCGATGCCAGCGCCGGTCGTCAGGGCCGGTGTAAAAATGCCGCCGGGAATGCCGGCCCAGTATGAGGCCACGGTGGCCAGCAGTTTGGCAATGCTGAAATGCTCTGAATCCTGCGGCAACATCGTCAGGGCATTTTTAGCTACATCGTAGCTGGTGCCGAACACGCTGCCTGCAGTCAGATAGCCCAGAAACGCCACGACCAGACCCATCAGCGCGGCCACCCATAACGGATGATTGTGTACGTGGTGACGCAAGGCTGACGGCACGCATCCGGCCAGCCCCTTGCTTAGCAGGCGTGCAAAAATGCCGCCGGCGACACCGCAAACGGCGGCGCACAGCAATGCCCAGAGGAACATTTTTTCGTGCAGCGGCGACGAATGAAAGGTGCCAAAATAGGGGTTGTCGCCGGTCAGTGCAACGACGATAAAACCCGCTGCCAGTACCCCCAGCAATATCAGCCGTTGCCAGCGCAGGTCCAGCCCTTTGCCGATCTCTTCGATGGCAAAAATGACACCGGAAAGCGGTGCGTTGAATGCGGCGGCCAGTCCACCGGCGGCGCCGGCGGCGATCCACTCTCGTGTATTGAATCCCTTAAGAGGCAGGCCGATTTTCTGGCAGCATTGCCCCCAGGCCAGCATCGCTGCTGCGCCGATCTGTACGGAAGGACCTTCGCGGCCAATGGATGCGCCTGCCAACAAGCCCAGGAAGGTGAGAGGTACTTTCCAGATCGCTTGCGCCAGCGAAACCAGACGCAGTTTGCCTGGCGAGTCGCGGTGCAGCGACAGGCTGGCGATGACTTGTGGAATGCCGCTGCCGGCCGAGTAAGGGGCGAAGCGCATGACACACCAGCGCAGAAAGACGAAGGCCAGCGGCATGACCAGCCAGATCAGATAGGGGTAGGCGCGCGTCCATTCGCGATTCTGCTCCAGTGCGTAATCAGCCATCATTGCAAAGCCAATGGAAATCAGCGCGACGAGCGCTGCTCCGCAAAGCATCAGAATCAGCTGTAAAGATTTTTTGGACAGGCGCAAAGCCTGTCTGGTTTTTCGCTGGAGGGAGCGGCGTATTTTGGGCGCAGGAGATTGCATGCGATTATGGGGCAGGCGTTGCTGGAATGAGTTCCTGAAGAATGATCTGGTTGAAGGCATGAGGCAGGGCCAGGTTCAGGCCGTGCGATGCCGGCGTCAACGTATGGCGCGTCACGTGGCGGAACTGTTGTTGTAACGCGTCCAGAATGGCGGGGAAGGGGGCCGGGCTGTCGGAGCCGCCTATCAGTGTCACAGGAATGCCGTATTCGTTGATCTGTGATGGGTTCAGCTCGTATAGCGGCTCGCGGATGATCAGCGGCAGGGTGGTGGCCTGTTCCCGGGTCATCGCCTTAAACCAGGACACCATGCGTTTCCAGGTGCCGGCGCCGCTGACGCCATCGATAAAGATTTCCAGCGCCGCATCCGTGTCACCCCGTTCATGTGCAGCAAGCGCCAGGTCGCGGTAGGGCAGCGCGGGCATGCTATCTTCGGGCAGTACGGAACCCAACCCGGGATCAGCCAGCAGCAGGTGCGTCACGCGGTCAGGGCGTCGGCAAGCCATTTCAACTGCAACGCGTGCGCCGCGGGAGTGGCCCAGGACGGCAAAGTGATTAATGCCCAAATGGTCCATTAGAGCAAACAGATCCGTCGTATGCTGGTCGATGGAAAAATGTGCGCCAGCGTCCGAAAGCATGGGAGATGCCGGAGGATAACCCGGCAGGCTGGGTGCAATGACACGCAGGGCAACAGACAGATCAGGCAGTTGCCAGCGCCAGAAACGAAAATCACATAGCGAGCCATGGACCAGCAACAGACAGGTGGAGGCGTGCCCAACGTCCTGGTAGGCAATGGCGGTATTGGCCAGTGTGAGCGTATGTTGCGGGTATTCGTTTTGCATCGTCATCAAATAAAAAAAGCATCCTGCGACTTCCGGATGCCTTTCGGTAAAAAACGGAATCAGGGCCCCAGCTTAACGGAACAACTCCAGGCGGTTCCGGGCTGTATCGGCAGCAGGGGTATTTGGGTATTCGTTTACTACGCGCTGCAGAGTGGCTTTCGCGCCTGCAATGTTATTCAATTCTACCTGACTGCCGGCAATCACGAGCAATGCATCCCCGGCTTTCTGGTCACGGGGATAGGCCGCCACCATGGCTTGCAGTCCCTGTATGGAACCGTTGAAGTCCTTGTTGGCGTAGCGGCTGCTGCCTTCGTAGAAGCGCGCGCTTGGCGTCAGTGGGCTGTTCGGATATTGCTGGGCGAAGCGGTTCAGCGCTGTGCTGGCTTCCGCGTAATTGCCCTGGCGGAACAAATCAAGGGCGCTGTCATAGCTTTGCTGCTCGTTCGGGTCACCCACTTGTGGTGACGGCGGTACATCTGGATTGTCTGCTTGCTGGTTGGATTGCTGGGCCATGCGAGACTGATGATTGGCAGTTTCAATGCTGCCGCGCAGTTGTGTGATCTGTTGTTGCAGATTGTTGATTTTATTGCTCAGATCGACGTTGTTTTGCTGGGTTTGTCTTAACTGGGAGCGCAGGTCAAGAATGGCACGCCGAGCATCTTCGTCTTCAAACGCATATGCTTGATTGGCACTCAGACTGAGTACAAGGGCAGATGAGGCAATGAGCAGGGAATGTGATTTCTTCAATTTCATATAGACTCCGTTAAAACAGCAACGCCGCAACGGCATAACCGTTTGCGGCGCAGTGAGCTTAACCTACAAAGCAGGATTAACGCTGATAGTTAATGTCTGCGCGACGGTTTTCAGCATAGGCTTCTTCTGTAGAACCTTCTGCTTTTGGACGCTCTTTACCGAAGCTGACCGCTTCGATCTGGTTAGGGCTTACACCTTGTTGTGTCAACTGGTTGGCAACCGCTACAGAGCGACGCTGACCCAGTGCCAAGTTGTATTCGGCGCTGCCGCGTGCATCGGTGTTACCTTCGATGCGAACACGCTGGTTAGCGTTAGCTGCCAGGTATTGTGCGTGCATTTGAACAACGGGCTGGTATTGTTGCTCAACAACGTAGCTGTCGTAAGCAAAATAAACAGAGCGTTGCTGTGCCAGTGGGCTGTTAGGGTTGAATGGATCCATAACGGCGTTGGAAGTGCCTGTTCCAGCTCCAGCAGTGCCGTCTACAGGAGTAGAGCTACACGCTGCCAGTGTGGCAGCCAAACTAGCAATGGCAAGTGTTTTTGCAATGCGAGAACCCATGGTAATTTCCTTTATCAAAGTCAAAAATAAACTTATTTTGTAAACGGCCCCCAAGCCGCACCAGTCACATTGCCAGACGAGGGTATTGAGGCCTGGAACGAACCGTCAGCATTGACGATACCTAGACCGCCACCTGCTGCGTAGAGCACTTGCATTCCGTTAGGTGCGAAACTTGGAGAGAGATCATTGCCGCCAGAAGTCAGTACCTGATCAGATCCAGAGCCAAGACTACTTATAGCAATAACATATGACCCACCTCGTAAGCTAGAATATACCAGTTTTGAACCATCTGGTGAAATTTTTGGCGAAACATTTTGTGATCCACTGAAGGTCAGACGGCTGGCTGCGCCACCTCTTAAACCGGTGCGATAGATCTGTGCGCTACCTCCGCGGTCACTGGTGAAAACGATGCCACTACCATTAGGGAAAAAGAACGGTTCGGTGTCAATTTCTGCCGACTTGGTCAGGCGTTGCTGGCTTGAACCGCCGCCTGCGCTGACCAGATATATCTGTGAAATGCCCCCTTGGCTAAGTGCCACGGCAAGCTGACTACCGTTCGGAGACCACGCAGGGGCGCTGTTGTTGCCCTTGAAGTTGGCTGCTACTGTGCGTCCGCCTGTGCTCAGGTTCTGCACGTACACAATCGGTTTGCCTCCTTCAAAACTCACATAGGCCAGACGCGTGCCATCGGGAGACCATGCCGGAGAAATGAGTGACGAAGACGAACTTGCTACGACCTTGCGACCCTCTCCGTCGGCGTCAGCGACAACCAGCTGACGGCCGGTGGTGTAGGCGACGCGCGTTGCAAAAATACCACGTACACCTGTTGTTTTTTCGTAAATGGCATCGGCTACCCTGTGGGCAAGACGGCGCATTTGTGCTTCTGAAATGTTCTTGGCGTCCAGTTGAGCCTGTTGGGCAGCATCGGCCAGGCGATAATCGACGCTGTTGCCGTTAACTGTGCCGTAGGCAACGGTCGTGCCGCCAGCCTGGGAAATGGCCGCCCAATCAGGTGTGCTGTTGGCGCCCAGTGTCAGGTCACCGGTGCTTTTGACTTCGAACTGGCCCGAGCGGGTCAGGTCGGCTCGAATGATATTGGCAATTTGCGCACCATTGGGGCCTTCGAAATTGGCGACGACGATAGGGAATTTATTGGCAGAGCCTGAGCCGCGCAGCTCTACGTTTACCTGGGCCTGGGCAACGGAATAAAACACGACGGCAACAAAGAGTGCCCAGGTCATCAAGATGCCGAAATAACGCTGCACAGCACGGGCGGGAATGGCAGCCGTTCCCTTTTTGATTGAGGCAGTCATGACTGCGGTCTCCTTACAGAATGTAATAACGACAGTGTATCAATAAAGCCCGCTCTGCCGAGGCAGAGCGGGCAAATGTTGTTTCACGCTTTTTCGACCGGCTCCCGCTGAGCCAATTGGTATCAATTCGGGGTGTAGCGATATGGGCCGGTCACGTAGGAATCTCCGCTAGGGGGTTTGGGAAACGGTTTGCAGGCCATGAGTGCTGCCTGCACCGCGCGGTCGAATGCCGGATTGCCTGAGCGCACCAGGATCTTGGCGCCGGTTGGCGTAAAACTGCTATTGAAGTCGACGCGATAGGTCACCTTCAGGCGCTGATTGCCGGAAAATCGCAGACGTGGCTCCACGCACTGTTGCACGCGGCGCGCGTAGCCGGAAGTGCCGCCCCCGCCGCCGACCTGATTGCGGTCACTCTGGCCGCCGCGAATACCGGCGGTGCTGCTGACGTCGCCACGCATGGCCGCGCGCAGGGCATCGCCCTTGGATTCGGCTTTTGCCTTGGCCTGTGCTGCTTTGCGGGCATCGGCCTTCGCTTTTGCAGCAGCCTTTGCCTTGGCTTCGGCAGCCGCTTTGGCCTTGGCCTTTTCGGCAGCTTTGGCTTTTGCCTCTGCCGCTTCTTTTGCCTTGGCAGATGCTTCTTCTTGTGCTTTTTCTTTGGCTTGAGCTTCTTCGCGTGCCTGGGCTTCGGCGCGGGCTTTGGCATCGGCCTTCGCCTTTGCTTGCTCACGGGCTTTTGCCTGGGCGGCAGCCTTGGCTTGAGCATCGGCCTTGGCCTGTGCGTCGGCCTTGGCTTGTGCCTCTGCCTCAGCCTTGGCTTGCAGTTCGGCCTTGCGTTTGGCCTCTGCCTCTGCCTTGGCTTGCAGTTCGGCCTTGCGTTTGGCCTCTGCCTGGGCTTTGGCCGCTTCCCGGGCTTCTTCCTGGGCGCGGGCTTTGGCCTCGGTTAATTCTTTGGCCTTTTTCTGGGCCTCTTCCTTGCGTTTCTTTTCCAGCGCGATATCCGGATCTTCCTGATCGCTGGCTGTCGGTTGTGATTGCTGGGCGCGCGCCTGTTGCGCCGCCGCAGCCGCAGCGGCTGCCGCGGCGGCCCGTGAGGGTGGTGGTGGTGGCGAGGCCGCTTCCTCTTCTTCGTTCTGTGTGTCTTCTTCGGCAGGGTCCGGCGTGCGTGTCTGTGCCGGTGGTTGCAGTACCTGGTTTTCGCCCTCTGTCCACAACTCTAGCTGTACTGGGCCGGTTGGTGCTTCTGTAGACTGGAACAGTCCGGCGATCAGCGCGATCACTAACAAAGCATGAAGGATAATCGCGCCGATCAGGCCTTTGCGATTATCTCCTTCATCATAAAATTCGTTAGGATTATCGAAGTGCTTCATTAAATTGAGATGTGATGACAATGAGAGTGGGCGGAACGGCTTACTTTGTACCGTCTGTGGATTTCTGGTTGACCAGCAGGCCCAGGCGCGTCAGTCCGCTGCTGCGCAGCGTGTCCATAACCTTCATGACTTCTTCGTAAGGCACTTTGCCGTCGGCAGCAATCACGACCGGGCTGTCGGGCTCAACCAGTGCCTTGACTTCTTCCACAATATTAGCTTTGTCGATTGTTTGAAAGTTCTTGCCGGCGGTGCGCTGACGCACTTTCACTTCGCCGTTTTCGGACATTTCAATTTCCACCGGGGTGGCCGGCACGGCGGATGCCTGGCCGACCGAGGGCAGGTTGATGAGGCCGGGCGTGATCATGGGAGCGGTCACCATGAAAATGACCAGCAGCACAAGCATCACGTCGATATAAGGCACGACGTTCATCTCGTTTTTCATGCGGCGACCGCGACTGCGGCGGTTTTGTATTCTGGCCATTAGCGAACCTGGCGTTGCAAAATATTCAGAAATTCGTCAATAAAACTGTCGAAACGGCTCGCCATTTTGTCGATGTCATTCGAAAAATGGTTGTAGGCGAGGACCGCTGGAATTGCGGCAAACAGGCCGATGGCCGTGGCAATCAGGGCTTCGGCAATACCGGGCGCAACCGCTGCCAGCGTCGCCTGGGCAGTGCCGGCCAGACCGATGAATGAATGCATGATCCCCCAGACTGTACCCAGCAGACCAATGTACGGGCTGACCGAGCCGGCCGAGGCCAGAAAGTTCAGATTGGAGTCCATGGCATCGAGCTCGCGCTGATATGTCGCGCGCATCGCCCGGTTAGGTCCCTCGAGCAGGGCATTGGCTTCCTTGACGCCGTTGCGGCGCGCCTTGAGGAATTCATCCATGCCGGCTTCAAAAATACGGGCCAGCGGACCTTCTTGCTCACTGTTCTGGGAGATGGATTGGTGCAGGGTGGTCAGGTCGCCGCCTTTCCAGAACGAATCTTCAAAATCCCGTGTCTGATTGCGCGCGCGTTTGAGCGCAATTCGCTTGCTGATGATATAGGTCCATGATAGAACCGAGATGATCACCAGAATCAGCATGATGATCTGTACGGGTAAGCTCGCGTTGATGATCAGCGAGATAATCGACATCTCTTCGGGGGTGGTAGGTTGCATAAAATCTAGTCCTGCACGAAAGGAAATAGTTGTCGGATAGGCATTGGAATGGGAGCAGGACGAAATGTGTCCGCATTTACACAGCATACCTGAATCTGGCTTTCCACCAGTCGGATGCCATCGCGTTCTGCTACTTGTTCAAAATGGACGGACGCGGCGCCCATTTTGGTAATCCGGCTGTCGATGGCCAGCAGGTCATCCAGACGCGCCGGCGACCGATAGCGCAACTGCGTATTGACAACGATGAATATCAACCTGTCGTTGCCTGCTAGCGCGGTCTGGCTGACCCCAAGATGGCGAAGCCACTCGGTGCGGGCGCGTTCGAAGAACTTAAGGTAATTGGCATAAAACACCACACCACCCGCGTCGGTATCTTCGTAATAAACGCGAACGGGAAAATGAAAAGAATTTTCCAACAAATCAGACCTTGCAACACAACCGGAAAGTGTAAAAATCCAAGAAAATCACGAAATCATAACGTGTTTTTCAGCTCGTTATAAAGGGATTTGATGCTTGTTAACATTTCTGCAACAGGAACCTTCTGCCCCTCTGGCCAACTGCGCGATTGTAATTCCACAATACCATCTTTCAGCCCACGATCGCCAATTGTGATACGAATTGGAACACCTATCAGTTCCCATTCAGAAAACATGACGCCAGGTCGCACGTCGCGATCATCCAGAATAACGTCTATTCCGTCCTGGCGCAGGGTATCGTAGAGTTGCTGAGCCTGTTGCTGGACGGCCTCGCTTTTGTTCCAGCCGATCGGGCAGATAACTACTTCGAACGGCGCCATGGCCAGGGGCCATATAATGCCCTTGGCGTCGTGGTTCTGTTCAATGGCGGCGGCCATGATGCGGCTGATGCCGATACCGTAGCAGCCCATTTGCAGCGGCTCGGGCTTGCCCTGTTCGTTCAGGAATGTGGCCTTGAGTTTTTCCGAGTACTTGTCGCCCAGGAAAAATACATGGCCAACTTCGATGCCGCGCTGGATGGCCAATTTGCCGGGGCCGTCGGCGGCTGGATCGCCTTCGACCACATTACGCAGGTCGGCCACTTCGGGCTCGGGCAGATCGCGTCCCCAGTTGACGCCGGCGTAATGATAGTCTTCGCGATTGGCGCCGCAGATGAAATCGGCCATATTCGCAACGGTGCGGTCGGCCAGCAGATGGACTTGCCCGATGGGCTTGACGGGGCCGAGAAATCCGGGCTTGGAACCGAAGTACTCCATGATTTCCTCTTCGGTCGCCATGCGGTAGCCTTCCTTGAACGCAGGTAGCTTGCCGATTTTGACTTCATTGACTTCATGATCGCCGCGGACCATCAGCAACCACAACTGGCCAGCGCCTTCCTTGGGCGTAGTCATAAATACCACGGCCTTGACCGTTTTTTCCAGGCTGACATTCAACTGTTCGGCCACGATTTCGCATTTGCTGGCGTTCGGCGTGGCCACTTCCCGCAACGCTTCGGCAGGGGCCGCACGCGAAGGGAGCAGGCAGGGGGCGTCGGCCAGTTCGATATTCGCGGCGTACTGGGAGTCAGGGTTGTAGACGATCAGGTCTTCGCCGGTGTCGGCGATTACCTGGAATTCATGACTGCGATCTCCGCCAATGGAACCGGTGTCGGCGGCCACGGCGCGGAATGTGAGGCCCAGGCGTGAAAAGATTTTCACGTAGGCATCGTACATGGCGTCGTAGCTGGCCTGGGCTGACACTGGGTCGCGGTCAAACGAATAGGCGTCTTTCATGGTGAATTCGCGCCCGCGCATCAGACCGAAGCGAGGACGGCGTTCGTCGCGGAATTTGGTCTGGATGTGATAGAAATTGACGGGCAGCTGGCGCCAGCTGTGAATTTCATTGCGGGCGATGTCGGTGACCACTTCCTCGGAGGTGGGCTGAAGCACGAAATCGCGCTGGTGACGGTCCTTGATGCGTAGCAGTTCGGCGCCATATTGCACCCAGCGGCCGGATTCCATCCAGAGCTCGGCGGGCTGAACCACCGGCATGAGCAGCTCGATCGCGCCCGCACGGTTCATTTCTTCGCGCACGATGTTCTCAACCTTGCGCAGGGTTTTGAGGGCCAACGGCATATAAGTGTAGATACCACCGGCGTGCTTGCGGATCATGCCGGCACGTGTCATAAGCTGATGACTGATGATTTCTGCTTCTGCAGGGGCTTCTTTTAAAGTATTTAGATGAAATTTTGAGGCTAACATGGCTACCGGTTCAATTGATACGTATAATCAAAGACAATTGTATTTAAAAATGGGAGTGGCCGCATGCTTGATCGCGAAGGCTACCGTCCTAATGTTGGTATTATCCTCGTAAACCAGAAGAATGAGGTCTTTTGGGGTAAAAGAATTCGAGAACATTCCTGGCAGTTTCCGCAAGGTGGTATCAAATATGGCGAAACGCCTGTTCAGGCCATGTATCGAGAGCTTCAGGAGGAAGTGGGTCTTAAACCCGAGCATGTACGAATATTAGGTCGAACACGAGACTGGTTACGCTACAACGTACCTGATAATTTTGTCAGACGGGACTCACGCGGGCATTATAAGGGACAGAAACAGATCTGGTTCCTGTTGCGCCTGGTGGGCAAGGACGCCGACGTCAGCCTGCGGGCGACGCATCATCCGGAATTTGACGCCTGGCGCTGGCATACCTACTGGGTACCGCTGGATGTGGTCATTGAATTCAAACGCGATGTGTATCACCGTGCACTCAAGGAGTTGTCGGATATCCTGTTTCGTCGACACGGAGAATCGCGGTTTTTGCGTCAGCGTAACGGCACAGGCTCAGTGCCGCGCAAAAACGCGCACGTAAAGGACGCCGCCAGCAGCAAGAACGGTCACGCCGTCAATGGGGCGGGAGCCAACATGTCTGTGGACATCGCAGCCAAAGGCGAGTTGCCCAAAGGGGGTAAGCCTGTAATGGCGGGTCGTCCGAATGCCAAGCCTGGCGCCAAACGCAATTTTGAAGCCGGTCATGGCCAGCGCGTAGCGCAGGGGCCGGCGCAAAAGCAGGCTGGGCGGCACGCACGCAAGGGCCGTGTGCATACATCCGATGGCAACACGCAGGCGCATCGCGTCAAGGCGCTACCGGTAACTCGTTAGCTACCGCTACCCGTTAGTTTTGCCGGCTAAATTCAAGGTTACGCAAGACAGTGCAACTCAGTTGAAGACCGCACGTTTAGCGGTGGCCCGACACCAGGCACAACGCGCGCTGCTGTTTTGCCAGTCATCGGGCGCAAGCCGCGCCAATGTATAAATAACAACAACACAGGCAGGCTGCGCTGGCCCTTTATCAGGACCATGCTGCCGATCAGGGCAGGCGGGCGCGCCATTATTTATGTGGTGCTATTTGCGCGGTGTCAGCCGGGTGATCAGGCTGGAAGTATCCCAGCGCTGGCCGCCATTTTGCTGTACTTCGGCATAGAATTGGTCCACCACGGCAGTGACTGGCAGCAGCGCGCCGTTGCGTTTGGCCTCATCCAGCACCAGCCCAAGATCCTTGCGCATCCAGTCGACGGCGAAACCAAAGTCGAATTTTCCCTGCACCATGGTTTTGCCACGGTTTTCCATTTGCCAACTCTGGGCGGCGCCCTTGCTGATGACATCCAGCACCGCATTCATATCCAAATTGGCGCGCTGTCCGAAGGCAATGGCTTCGGACAGCCCCTGCACCAGTCCGGCAATGCAAATCTGGTTGACCATCTTGGCTAGCTGGCCCGCGCCATGTTCGCCCAACAGGGTGACCGCGCGCGCAAAATGACCGGCTACGGGTTGGATTTTTTCAAAAACCTCGGGCTCGCCACCGCACATCACGGTGAGTACGCCGCCGACTGCGCCGGCCTGACCACCAGATACCGGTGCATCAATAAAGCTGAATTGACCTTCACGAGCGGCAGCCGCCAGTTCGCGAGCGACATCGGCCGACGCCGTGGTGTGGTCGACAAAAACGGCGTTTTGCTGCATGCCATGGAATGCGCCATCGGCAGCGGTGGTGACACTGCGCAGGTCATTATCATTGCCTACGCAGCAAAACACAATCTCAGCGCCTTCAGCGGCCTTGGCCGGGGTAGGGGCGCTATTGCCGCCGAATTCGCTGACCCAGTCTGCGCTCTTGCTGGCGGTACGGTTGTACACAGTGACGTCGTGGCCTGCACGGGCCAGATGCCCGGCCATCGGAAAGCCCATCACCCCCAAACCAATAAATGCGACTTTTTTTGCCGGGATCGGGTCATACTGTTTGTCTGTAATTGAAGCCATGAGTGCACCTGAACGAATTGGAAGTGAATGGTAATAGAACGTAAATAGTACCTGTTTGTGTCTATTTTTTGGAAATATGGCTCAGAACAGGTAAAATTCAATCTCATTTAATTAAATCCGTGTGCACTGCATCGTAAGCGTGCCCGCATATTTTGAGAACGTGATACCACTATGCTTCAGGATTTAGATCAAGTTGCTGTCCGCATCGGGCAGCTGGTTCAGCTTACGAAACAGCTTGCTTCCGAACGGGAATCCCTGGCGAGCAGCCTTAAACAGGCTGAAGGCGGACGGGCAGAACTGCAAAGTCTGCTGCAAGAGCGGGAAGGCCAATTCAAGTCTATCAGCGAACGTCTGGCCAATCACGAGACCGAAGTCAATGGTATCCGGGAACAGGCCCAGGCCGAGAACGTTCAGTTGCGTCAGACACTTGAAGGCACCACAGCCGAACTGCAAAGCGTCAAGCAGCAACTGGCTGCTGCCAAGAACGAGGCCAATGCTCTGAAGGAAAGTGCCAGAACCGCGCGTGAGAAAGTGGAACGCGTACTGGCCAATCTGCCCGGCAATGCGTCAGAAGGAGTAAACTAATGGAACGCATAGATGTCTCTATTATGGGGCGCGATTTTTCCCTGGCATGTAATCCTGAAGAAAAGCAAAAACTGCTATCTGCAGTCAGGCTGGCCGATCAGCTCATGTTGAAAATCAAGGGCTCGGGCGGCATGACCTCTGCCAGCAACGAGCGTGTCGCCGTGATGGCCTGCATTCAGATGGCTTCGGATCTGCTTTCCGTTAAATCTGCCGACGAAGGCTTCGGTGGCATGCAATATGGGCAATTCAAGAGTAAAATAGAAGAACTCAATACATTGCTGGATTCCGGCCTTAACGATCTGAAAAAACTTTAAAGTATTTAGGGTTTAACTTATAGTGATTTTTCTGTACAGTTAAACCTACCAGTTTGTCCCTGCTGTATTCGTGACTTGGCTATACATCTCTTACCTATGCTTATGGCAACGGTCGCCGGATTACAGAGTTGGTGTGATCGTCTCTAGTCAGATGAACCCGACGCTCTGTTGAAGGTAACCAACTTTGAACTGAAAGGTTCGAGGTGCCAGCCTAGACGATACAAGCGGGGCCATTATTCCTATAAAACGAGCTGTCATGGCTCGTTTTTTTTTCGGAGTCATCTATGCAGCGCACGTTTTCCCACGCGTTTTTGTCCAAAGCCACTTTGATCGCCATGTTCACACTGGGCGCCGTGGCTGTACCCGCTACTGCGGTACGTGCCCAGCCAGCCACGAGCCCGGCCACCGCACAGTCAACAGAGCCGACGCTGGCGCTGAGCGCCTCTGCATCCGAGACGGTGGCTCAGGACACCGTCACCCTGACGCTGACCCGTGAGTTGCGTGGCGAAAACCAGGTCGACCTGTCGCGCAGTGTCAATGAAGCCATGAACAAGATTCGTGATAAAGCCAAGTCGGACAAGGACCTTGAAGTTCGCACCGGTTCCTATCAGGTGTGGTTTGAACGTGACAATAACCGACCGGTCGAGCCTGCCGCGGCCGGCACCCGGACAGTCGATGCCAAGGATGACAGCAAAGCAGACGATGCCGGCGGTATCTGGGTTGCGCGCGGCGAATTGCTCATTACTTCCAAAAACATGGAAAAGGCCAGCCAGTTTGCGGCCGATGTTGACGAGGATATGGCATTGGACGGCATTCGGTTTTCCCTGTCGCGTGAAGCACGCGAGACCATTGAAAAGCGCCTGCTTGCCGCGACCACGAAGGCCTTCAAAACCCGTGCCCAGGATGCAGTGACCGCACTGGAATTTGGCGGCTATCGCATCAAGTCATTGCGCCTGGGTGATGTCGGACAGCCCGAAAGCTACCAGCCGCGCATGATGGCAATGCGTGCCGCCAAGGCCGGTCCCGCAATCGAGGCCGGCAAGGAAACAGTCACACTGTCGATGGAGGGAGCGATCTTTTTGTTGCCCAAATAAAGATCGCGATACCAACTATGATCATGGGCAGTGACAGCCACTGACCCATGGACAGCCCCAGGCTTAGCGTACCCAGGAAGCTGTCCGGTTCACGCGTGTATTCCACCAGGAACCGGGCCAGGCCATAACCGATCATGAATACGCCGCTGGTTTGCCCCACCCAGCGTTTCCTGGAAGAAAATATCCATACGACTGCAAACAGGACTACCCCTTCGGCCAGCATTTCGTAAAGCTGGGAAGGGTGGCGGGCAATGGGCCCTCCTTGGGGAAATATCATTGCCCAGGGCAGATCCGAAGGTCGCCCCCACAGTTCGCCGTTAATGAAATTGCCGATGCGGCCCATGGCCAGACCCAGCGGTACCAGTGGGGCGATGAAATCTGCAACCTCGAAAAATGTCATGCCTTTTTTGCGTGCATATAGGTACAGCACGACCAGCACGCCAATCAGTCCACCATGAAACGCCATGCCTCCATCCCAGACAGAAAAGATATGCAGCGGATTGGAAAAATAATAGGCCGGCTGGTAAAACAGAACATAACCCAGGCGTCCGCCCACCACCACACCCATGACTCCGTAGAAGATCAGATCTTCGAATTCGGAGACCGTCAGTCGTATCATTCCTTTTTTTATTCGATACTTGCCGAGAATCCAGAGCAGGGCAAACGCGGCCACATACATCAGGCCATACCAATGGATTTTGAGCGGACCGATTTCAAGTGCAATCGGATTAAATTGTGGATATGCGATCATAAGAACCAAAATGCGACAATGAAATGGAAAGTATAAAGGCGCGGCCAACGCTTTGTGCGTGGTCGGGTAAAATAAACGCAAGTTAATTGTTAAAATTTAAAAGGTTACCGTAGTGTCAGGAAAACAGATTGTCGCCTGCTTGGCAATTATTGCATTCAACATAAACTATGCCAGGGCGCAAACGTTGACCGACGGACCGCAATTGGCAAAGGACAATATCTGCATGGGTTGTCACCAGGTCGACAAAACCCGTGTCGGGCCGCCGTTTGCGGCCGTGGCAAAGCGCTATGTGGCCGGTGGGCAACCCATGATCGACTATCTGGCCAACAGCATTCGCAAGGGTGGGCGCGGTCGCTGGGGTGCTGTGCCCATGCCGGCGCAGCCGCAGGTAACCGAAGAAGAGGCTACCGCACTGGCCACCTGGATTCTGTCGCTGGCCAGCCCGGCAAAATAGTGATTGATCCCCGCCTGGGCGCGAACGCGGTATGTACAGCTTCTTCCAGGAGCGGATATGCAAGACGGGCTATGACAGTTGAAAAGGTCCTTGCGGGCTGTTTAACCGTTTCTCGGGGTGAATGTCGGACAAATGTGTCCTGCATTGGCCGCCACCGTATCGGCAGGGCACAGGCCTGGCGGACGGGTTCTTTTGAAGGTGAATATTTTGACAAATCAAACTGAAATCGCGGTATTGGGCAGCGGCTGCTTCTGGTGTTCAGAGGCAGTGTTCCAGCAATTGCAGGGTGTGCTTTCGGTGCAATCGGGCTATTGCGGCGGGCATGTGCAGAACCCGAGTTACGAACAGGTCTGCGGCAAGAACACCGGCCACATAGAGGTGGTGCGGATTGAATTTGATCCTGCCGTCATCGGTTACCAGGACCTGCTCGACATTTTCTTTGACACACACGACCCAACCACGCCTGATCGCCAGGGTAACGATGTGGGCCCGCAGTATGCTTCTGCCATTTTCTGGCAGTCTGACGAACAGAAACAAACAGCAGCACAGGTTATGGCTGCCCGGCAGGCTGATTTTGCCGACCCCATCGTGACCAAATCGCTGCCGGCTGTGCCATTCTGGCCGGCAGAAAGCTACCACGACGATTATTTCATTCAGCATCCGAACCAGTCTTATTGCGCATTTGTGATCTCACCCAAAGTGGAGAAATTCAAAAAACGTTATTCAGACAAACTCAAAAGTTAGGGGCATGACATTTGATCACGGCAGGTCCTGACCGATAAGTGATCGGGCCGGGATGCGATCTGTCACGGTGTAATCTGCCATAGCGTGGTCTTCGAGCAAATAAAAACCGCTGTATTCTGCAAGTTGGCAGAAAGCAGCGGTCCGGTGGTTTTCGCGGATACGCCGCGCGTTTGCTTTAAGACTGCTTTCCGACTACGTGCCCGAGCACGAGAAACGCCTAAGTATTTGCACTTTCCTGGTTCAGGCAATGGGCTGAGGCTTGCCAGCCGGACGGCAACGGCGCAGCAATAAGCCACACAGGGGTACCGTGCATTAGGCAACGGTACCCATTTATAGTCAAAGATACCTTAATCAACGGCGCGCACAACCCCGCGGCGCATCTGGTCCAGTTCTATGGACTCGAACAGCGCCTTGAAGTTGCCTTCACCAAACCCTTCGTTGCCCTTGCGTTGAATGATCTCAAAGAAAATCGGGCCGATCTGGTTTTCGGTGAAGATTTGCAGCAGCAGGTCGTTGTTTGGTCCCCCATCGAGCAGAATGCGATTTTTCTTCAGGCGATCGACATCTTCGCCGTGATTAGGCAATCGGGTGCTCAGCAGTTCGTAATAGGTGTCGGGGGTATCCAGAAAACGCAGCTCGCGGGTGTGCAGGTTCTCGATCGTGTCATAAATGGTGCTGGTGCCCAGGGCGATATGCTGGATTCCTTCACCGCGATACATATCAAGATATTCCTGAATCTGCCCTTTTTCTTCCGTTCCTTCCTCGTTGATCGGGATGCGGATCTTGCCGCAAGGCGATGTCATGGCCTTGGACTTGACCCCGGTAACCTTGCCTTCGATGTCAAAGTAGCGCACTTCGCGAAAGTTGAACAGACGCTCATAGAACTCGGCCCACTCGTCCATGCGGCCCTTGTGTACGTTGTGGGTCAGGTGGTCAATGATTTCCAGCCCCGCACCCTTGTAGTTCAAGTCTTCTTCGGCAGTAGACGGGTCGATGGCGACAAAGTCCACATCATAAATACTGATGTCGCCGATACCGCCCGTACCATTCTTGCCTTTCCAGCGGTCTACCAGATAGATCAGTGAATCGCCAATACCCTTGATGGCCGGGATATTCAGTTCCATCGGACCGCTGCCGGAGTCAAACCCCCAGGCGCCCAGCTCGAGCGCGCGCTGGTATGCCTTGGTCGCGTCATCGACCCGGAATGCAATGGCACAGATGGAGGGGCCATGCAGGCGGGCAAAGCGCTGGGCAAAAGAGTCTTTTTCGGCATTGATCAGAAAATTGATCTCACCCTGACGGTACAGCGTCACGTCTTTATGGCGGTGCCGGGCGATGGCTTTAAAACCCAATGTTTCAAATACTTTTCCGAGTGCAACGGGGTCGGGTGCTGTATATTCAACAAATTCAAAGCCATTTGTGCCCATCGGGTTTTCCCAAGGCGTAAACGTTGTTGTAGACATAGCATTGCTCCTGAAGTTTTTTATTCTGATAAAACGTCTATTCTAAGCAAAAAGGCGAGGCAGACGATTGCAAAAAATGCTGCAATATTTACATATCTTGCATTATTATTTCATTTTTCGTTCTATTTAGGAAAGATTATGTCACTAAATACACTAGATAAAACAGACCGGCAAATTCTTAACCTTCTGCAGAAAAATGGCCGGTTAAGCAACCAGGACCTGGCCGATAAAATAGCGCTCTCTCCAAGCCCGTGTCTGCGCCGGGTAAAGCGCCTGGAAGAAGAGGGCTATATCAAAGGATACGCCGCGCGCGTTGACGCCGACAGAATCGGGCGCGGCCTGATCGCATTTGTCTCTATCCGGCTCAACAAGCACAGTGGCTCCAGCCATGCTCCCATGCAGGATTTCAATCGTGATGTCCAGCTCTGGCCGGAAGTGGTCGAGTGCCATTCTATGTCGGGAGATATGGATTACCTGCTGCGCGTGCAAGTGCAGGACCTGGCCGCGTTTTCTGCATTTGCCATGAACGTACTTATGCAGCACCCATCTGTGGTGGATATGAGATCCAGCTTTGCCCTGGGGAAAATCAAAGAAAGCGGCGCGCTCCTGGTGTAATTTCCATAGCCAGAGGTGACGCGGCCTGTCAGAAACTGACCTTTGAATCGAGCGACAGCATGCGCTCGATCAGCGTGCCCAAATCCTGCGAGACCTTCAAGGTGACGCTCAAGCATACCGGTCGGATGACGATGTTCACCGGACATAACCAGCTGCAATATCCGCCAGGAGCTGGAGGTGATGGCGGCAAACTAACGACACATTCACTATTAAATGGTGATCATTTGATCTAGGTAAATTACAAAATTCGTGTTTTCGGGTAGGTTTCGGAAGTCCAAGCGCTCAAACGTTAGTTCCGAAACATGTGCTTTGTCGTCAAACGAATTCGTCTTGTACAAGCTTTGTGCGTTGTCGCCAGCACGAGCATTCTTTCAAATTTTTTTGTCTCAACTGCACACGCCCTGAGCCTTGAGCAACGGGATGCCGTGCTGCAACAACAGGCAGGCGCCAATCAGGCACGCATTGAGCGCGAGCAAAATGTACCCGATCAGCCCAGTGGTCTTTTCAACGATTGGGCAGCTGTGCCTGGGCACGTCGTCCAACCCGACTATGTCTCCGATGAAAAGCCGTGCTTTGTGATTCGCAAAGTACATTTGGATGGCCGGCAGTCCGATCAATTTGCTGCATCATTGGCCAGGATTCTTAGCGGAAAAGACAGTGAACACGGTTTGGCATCGCCAATTGGTCGTTGCCTGGGGGCACAAAGCGTACAGGCCTTGGCTATGCGCCTGCAGGACCTGCTCATCGAGCAGGGCTATGTCACCACGCGTGTGCTGGTGACGCCCCAGGATATATCCAGCGGCAAACTGACGCTGACGGTCCTGCCAGGCATCATCGGCGCGATCCGGCGTTCAGACACGTCGGACATCAGAGCGCATTTCTGGAATGCGGTACCGGTTACAGAAGGCGCGATTCTGAATCTGCGAGATCTGGAGCAGGGTTTGGAAAACCTTCGACGCCTGCCAACGGTGCAAGCGGACTTCGGTATTGGGCCGGGACGGTTGCCCGGACAAAGTGAATTGCTGATTAACTGGAACCAAAGCAGACCATTGCGGGCGTTCGCTTCGGTTGATGATGCCGGCAACAAAGCGACCGGCAAGTACCAGACGACTTTGACGGTAGCAGCGGACCACATTTTCACATTGAACGACATTTTTTACGTCAGCCATAGTCGTACGCTCGGCAATACGAAAAATCACCGCCGTCGCTCCGGCAGTACGGCCTTTCATTATTCTATTCCCTGGGGTTACTGGCAGCTCGCCTTCAACACAAACCAGTTCAGTTATCGCCAACTGGTGGCCGGCAGTATCAGGCCCTACGTCTACAGCGGCGACAGTCGGACCACCGATTTGACCCTTTCGCGAGTGATTTGGCGAGACAGCCGTCGCAAAACCCAGGCCTATTTCAAAGGGTGGGAACGGCGCTCCTCTAACCACCTTGATGGTACGGAAATCGAAATCCAACGCCGTCGCACCGCAGGCTGGGAATTGGGGCTGACCCATCGGGAATATCTGAGCCGTGCCACGCTGGATGTGGCGCTGGCGTACCCAACACAGCGAAGGCCGTTGCTCGTTTGGAACATATTAAGGAATACGCAAAGAGTCCGCTTTACAACTGAGGAGTGATGCTTAAAGAAGAAGAAATTAAAAAAAGGACCGGGGTCCTGCGGTGGCGCATGTGGGAGTTTGAAATATATTTTTTAGCCAATGCTATGTATAAATTCTATGTAGAAGACGATCCTGCTGGAATGAGATCTTTGCTCTTTAACCAAGCAAAAATCCACTACATCTATACATTAGAAAATTGGAACAATTGGGAAGATCGCTCTTACACTCTTTTCAGAGTGTTTGGCGGTTTGCCTGTATTATTGTCGGATCATGATGGGATTATTAGTTGGTATTCAAATTTAGATAGCGTACTTATTAATGACAGGATCAATGATCATCACTCATATGAGTATCAGATTAAAAATTTCTTCATTGCCATGCGGGGTGAATGGGATTTATTGGAAGAACGTAGCCGACGGTACATTGCAGATCCCCGCTCCAAACCTCGTAATAGGTGGATTATGGATACCTATCAGTATTACTTGGGACTGGCGACGGGTGATGTTGCGCGAATGGAAAATGCCCTTGCAGAATTTGTAAAGCCGAGGTTTTTGAGAAGCAGAGCGGATGTCGAAAGTGGATATACTGCGGATATTATTAGCACCGAGGCGGTGGTGCTTGCCAAATTGGCCTGGCGCAATGGCTACGAAGTCAATATCGACAGCCCCTATGTCCCCAAAGAATGGTTGCCGGTGAAACCTCTTGTTCATTACGAGGACGAATTCGATTTCATGAAGGCTTACACCATTGATCCAACCTGGGGTGGCAAGTTCTCATGATCGCGTCTGAGTAATGTGACAATAGTAAGTTATAGGGATCAGTAACCCTAATGCCGGATCGCTGCCTGCATTCAATCAGATTAAGGCTTCAGGTTGATTTTAAATATGGAAAATTGCACGAGTCAACAGACTAACGAAGATATGAACGAACTTTCGGATTTGGAACGGAGTAACGCGCTGTTCGGGCAGCAAATCCAAGTATTCTTTCGCCAACTGATAGCGCAATTTAAATTATTGCACGATTGTGCCTGGCCATTGACAGCGCTTGGGTTGGTTTGTTCGGTCATGGCGTTTACTAACTATGCGCGGGTATACCAGCTTCCGCTCAACTCGTTATCTTCTGGATTGATTTCTGTTTTCCCTGTTATCTTGGCTTATTGCGTATTGGGTGTTTTTGCTGTGGCGATAATCGTATTTTTGCCAACGGTTGTTTTTTTCGTTTCTCCAGACGAGAAGAATGTACCTTTGATCGGTAGATTTGAAGTCGCCAAGTCTGAGGCACGTAAAGGTAGTAGAAGGACACTTGCGTGTTTATGGATCCTGTGCGGAGTACTGAATGCGCTGATTTTATGGGGAGTCATTTGGTGGGTGGCAGACAACAATTACACCGGTATCTGGTGGGGAGCTCTGTTGGTTTTTAGTCAGATTCTGGTTTCGTTCGGTATGCTGACAATTATCTGCTGCTCGGCTGGAATTTCAGCAAAACAGATAAGGCCTGGATTCTATGGTCAAATATCTGTTGTTGGGCTTGGACACGTCATACTTATGACAGTGCTTTATACATTGGCCATTTCGCTGGCAGATCAGCTATGGGCCAACCAAATTGGCTTATTGATCGCATTAGCTGCAGTCGTCCTTTTTGTGTTATTCCTTCAGCTAATCCTCGCATGTTTCTTTTACGATACAAAACTTTACCGACAGCCATTTAAGTCGCTGGTAGTGGGTGCTTTCCTTGTCACCGGATTAACGACTATGATTCCGACCGTGAGTGCGGAACTAGCACGTGCTGCCTTTCAGCTCAAAAGCCCCAGCGGCAATCCTTGCTTGGTATTGGGTGCAGAGGGAGGACAAAAGATATCTTTTCCCCGCGTGCTGCAGAGTTCGGTGCCCGATGAGAGTATAGGGTTGCGAGTGTTCATTGAGCTTGACGGCAAATACTATGTCAGGCCGTTTGACCTAAGCAAGGTTCCGGAATATAAACATGCAGATGTTCACTTAATCCCTGTTGCCAGTGTTTCATCCATTTCCGACTGCCGCGATAAAGAAGAAACTAGCATGACACGCATTGATTCAGCAAGACTCGGGGCAAGCTAGTTCAGACCGATTACGGCGACCAAGGAATCGGAACCACTCAATTGCTCGACTACATTCTGCGAAACAACCCCGGATAATCCATCACAAGCCCATCCGCATCCACCTCCAACTCGGCAGAGAAATCGCGGCCAGGGCTTTCATACAGATAACGTCGGTCGGCAATACGGGTGTAACGTTGCCCGTCAGGGCACATCAGCAGGGACGGCAAGGGCACATAGGCCATGGTCAGTTCGGCGGTGTGTCCCTCGCTCATCGTGAGCCGCCGTATCGGCAGGGTATTGGTAAAGGGCGTGGCAGCAATATCGACATCCTGGCAGCCGTCCAGATTGGGCATCGCATTGCCCCTGTCATCGGTCCAGTGTCCCTGGCCGTCGGAAAAAACATGCAAATAAACGCCGCTGGCCATCCGAACCCACACTTCGCGGGTGCGCCATTGCATGTCAGTCGTGACCCGGTAGTGCAGCCCGTAGGGTGTGCCGCCTCTTGCGCCGATCACGACGCCCTCACCCTGGATCGTGTCGGCATTCATATGCAGACAGAAATGCTCCAGGCCGGTATTGTCCCAGCTATTCCATCGAACGGTACGAGCGGGAAGGGCAGTGTGGTCCATGTTCGCAGCTCCTGTGCCGGATGACCTTGCATATTTTTGTCGGTCGGCAATACATAAAGTTTGCGATGCTATTGCCGACCTGTCAACCCTAGCTTTGCAACAGAGTTTCCACCGCTTTGGCGATTGCCAGGACCGTGCGATCTTGCCCGCCGGCCGCTGCGATGCTAACGCCCACGGGCGCAGTCCCTGGTGCATGGCAGGGTAAAGATACCGCACAACCGTCCAGGAAATTGATGAAGGTAGGATTGCGCAGAAGCAGCAAATTGGTTTTGTGATAAACCTCCTCATCCTGCAGCTCGGCAATCGTGGGTGCGATGACCGGCACGGTAGGCATGATCATGGCATCGTAGTCCGCCAATTGCATTTGCAATTGCTGTATCCACTGCGTGCGACGGTGCAGCAGGTCGATATAATCGGCCGCGCTAATCTGCTTGCCACGCAACATGCGCGAGACTACGCGTGGATCATAGGCGTCGGCCTTGTCCGCGATTAGCTGGCGATGCCATGCCCAGGCCTCGGCTGCAATGAAACCGCCCTGAGCGTTGATGCCGGGCAACTGGTCAAATGGCGGTACGGCTTGCTCTACAATAATGGCGCCGGCAGCCGACAGTTGTGACAGCACATGTGCAAAGCTTGTCGCGACATGATCGTCAGCGCCGTCAAGCACGGCGTTGCTGGGAAACAGCAGACGCAGACCCTTGAG
>NZ_JBQEAU010000021.1:0-5276 GCF_052108595.1 Advenella sp. | reverse complement strand
TCATAAGGGCATCCAATATGGCGCAACACGCTACGCTGGCGGCCAGTGGGCCGATGGAATCCAGGGTCGTGGACAGTGGCAATACGCCTTGCTGTGGCACCCGACGTGCAGTCGGTTTGAAACCGGTCAGCCCGCACAGGGCAGAAGGGATGCGCACAGAGCCGCCGGTATCTGAACCGATGGCCGCTACCGCCATCCCGTCTGTGACCGATACCGCGGCGCCGGAAGACGAGCCGCCTGGAATGCGTCCTTCGCCCACTGTGCGTTCCCACGGGTTGCGGGGCGTGCCGTAATGAGGGTTCACACCCAGGCCGGAGTAGGCAAATTCCGTCATATTGGTTGTGCCGATAATGACAGCGCCGGCGTTGATCAGCCGCTGCACGACCTTGGCATTATCTGAGGCAGCGGGCGCATCGTTCAATACGACCGAGCCGGCCCGTGTAGGCTTGCCTTTGATATCAAACAGATCCTTGACCGATATGGGCAAACCGTCGACTGCAGAGCGCCGCACGCCCGCCTGGCGCAGGGTATCGGCAGCCGCGGCTGCGGCCAGCGCTTGCTCATCAAAGACCTGGGTATAGACCTTGGGGCCTTCGCCGCTGGTTGCGCGCGCCAGGGCCTGTTGCGTCAGTTGGACCGAAGAGATTGAGCCTTCATCGAGCGCGTGCGACAGGCAGGTCAGACTGGGAAAAGCTGAAGAGTTCATTGGACAACCATTAATGACAAACGAAATTAGTGGATAGAAAGCGGCTAGGCGGGATTGTCAGGCCACTACAGGTAGCGTTTCAACACGGTAGGTGTGTTGCAGGCTGCGATTCTTGACCGGATCGTGCAGCTCCATCACAAATGTATTGGATGGACGGATGCCGCCAATAGCGCCGACCGTGCCGCAGATCATGCCATGTCCTTCCGGTAGCACGTTCTGGTTACCTGTATAGCCCTGGATCAATTCCTGTGGCAGACGCAGGCTGTCCAGGGTGCCTTCCTGATACAGTACTTTTTTGCCATCCTCCTCGATCCAGGAGCGGATGACTAATTGGTCCCAATGTTCAACCACCTCGCCAAAACGCCAGGCCGAGGTTGCTACCGGTTTGACGCAAGCCTGCTTGGATTCGGCCACGCCATAGGCTTCCAGTTTACGATCAGTATGGTCTGAGGCCAGGCTGACATACATGGTGCCATCCACGGTGAACACGAAGACTTCAACTTCGCCGGACGACTCGGTTCCCAGCGCCTGAATGTGGCTTGCCTGGGTCAATTGGTTATTGGCTACTCTGTAATATAGCGGAACTGTGCTGGGGCGGGGCACGCCAAGGGCGGCCAGCTCTTCTATATGGTGTTCGATGGCTTTGATGTCGCGTCCGGCCCAGCCCGCAACGATCAGGGAATCAATATCTGCAACAACGGTTGCTGAAGGGGCTTGGGCAAGTGAGAATTCAAGTTTCATGGCAATACTCTTGATAAACAGATGGGGGAACAAGCATGCGTGATGTGTCACACATGCCTGTGAAATGATGGGGGCGCTGGATCAGCGCTTTTTGACAAAAAGGATGACCAGGATTGAGGCTAGTATTTCCAGCGCTGCGACAAAATACAGTCCGGAAGACAGCGAGCCCGTGCTGGTTTTCAAGGTGCCGATCATGTATGGCGCTACAAATCCGGCAAGGTTGCCTATGGAGTTGATCAGCGCAATACCGCCTGCTGCGGCGGTGCCGGCCAGAAAGGCTGCGGGAATGGACCAGAACACAGGAAAGGCGGCCAGGATGCCGACAGAGGCAATGGTAAGGGCGATGAGCGCGAACAGGGCATTGTGCAATAGCATGCCGGTGGCAACCAGCCCCAGACATGCGATCAATGTTGCCACGGCGCAATGCATGCGACGTTCGCCGGTTTTGTCCGAGTGAGCGCCATTCCAGACCATTGCGATTGTTCCGGCAATGAAGGGCAGGGCTGAGAGCACACCAATCATCAGGTCATTGTTGATGCCGATCGCTTTGATGATGGATGGACTCCAGAATGCAATGGTGGCGTTGCCGCTGACAATGCAAAAATAAACCGCGGCACAGAGCCAGATTGCAGAATTGCGGTAGGCGTCTTTGAAAGACAGATGCTTATTGCCTGTCTGGCTGTTTTCAAGCTCCAGGGCGCGCGTTACTGCCTGTTGTTCCTGTGGTGTGAGCCATTTGGCGTTCACGGGTTTTTCCGGCAGATACTTCAGCACGAACAACCCGGCAATGACAGATGGAATACCTTCAATAATAAACAGCCACTGCCAGTTTGCCAGGTGCCCCACATCCTGCATGCCGTTCAGAATCAGGCCGGCCAGCGGGCCGCCGATCACACCGGCGAGCGCGAACGATGTCATGAACAGTCCGTTGACGCGCGCCCGGTATTCCGCCGGGAACCAGTAGGTGAGATAAAGCACCACGCCCGGGAAGAAGCCGGCTTCAAATACGCCAAGCAGAAAACGCATGATATAGAACTGCGTGGGGGTGGTGACATACGCCATAGCGATGGAAGCGGCTCCCCACAAAATGGTGATGCGGGCCAGCGTTTTGCGGGCGCCAATCTTTTCCAGCAGCAGATTGCGGGGCACTTCGAACAGAAAATAGCCGATAAAAAAGATCCCAGCGCCCAGTCCGTATACGGCTTCGCTAAATTGCAGGTCCTGCAGCATGTGCAGTTTGGCAAAACCGACGTTAACGCGGTCCAGCCAGGCCAGAATGAATAGGAAGACCAGAAAAGGGATCAATCGCCAGGCAATTTTGATATAGGTTGCCTTCAGTTCGTTCGCGTCGGTGCCCAGGCTAGGGCTGGTCGCAGTGCTTGAGTTATTCATCGTGTTTTCCAACTACAGTTGCGTGTTGAATAGGGCTGTCCGGCGCAAGAGCCGGTCAGCGGTGGGTGGAATGTGGCCGGGGATGATGCCCTGTACAGGGGCGTGGCCGGGAATAAGACTGCTTGTTGCGGCCAACGTGGCGCAACGTTAAGTTGTGTCAGGTCTTATATGTGGGCAGTGTAGGTAGCGCGTTTTTGACTGTCCAACAAGAAAATATATGGAGTAGTGATTGCAAAATCTTATTGCTGTCCGGCATGACGTCGCGGAATTCATAAAATATATATAAATATCATATGGTTATGATCGTATTTGGCCAGGCTTTTAGCGTCGAAAATATGATCATCTGGCTCGGGGGCAGAATCTGACTCTAGGGTAAATACTTAGGCCCGGAACGCAGGCTGGACAGATCAAGGCGGATGCCTCGGGCCTGTTCTGTGGGGATGTGATGGGCCTTCAGGTTTGCAGCGGCGCACAGGCGATGCTCTGGCCCCGATTCGTGGCAAATGCGATGGCAACATCCTGGGCAATCAGGCCGATGGTCTCGGCCAGCGGGTTGTCCTGGTTGTGACGGAATGCGGCCTGCAACTCGAGCGGCGGCAAGACCGTATCTGCCCGCAGCAGCTGTAAGGTCTGCGCATTCAACTCCTGCTGGATAATTGCCGGTGGCAGGGCCGCTACGCCGAAACCGTCCCGTACCAGTCTGATCATGGTGGCCACAGAAGAAATACCGTTAAGGTGCAGGGATATGTCTCCCGCCGTAGCAAACATTCTTTCGATGGCGGCGTAGGGTTCTGATTCACGCGCAAAGCTGACGATGGGAAAGGCGGCCAGATCTACCAGGCTGAGTACGTCATTGCCGATTTCCAGTGTTGGGCTGGCTACCCAGCGCATGGGTAATTGACCCAGGGCAATGGCATCGACCTGCGAAACATGGATGGCGTTGCCTTGCAATACCAGATCCAGACCCCCTTTATTGAGCTGTTCGGTCAAATGGACGGTGGTGTCACTGGCAATTTCAATTCTCAGGCGTGGATAGCTTTCATGCAAACGGGCCAGAAACTCGGGAAACCAGCTGTGCACAATGGATTCAATCACGCCGATGCGAATGACGCCGGCATAGGTATGCTTGTCCAGCATGTCGTCCTTCATGTCGCGCAACAGCTTGACCATGCGTTCGGCATGAACGAGGGCTTTGCTGCCGTCGGGCGTCAGCGACACATCGCGGGCGTTACGGTCGAACAGGCGTACGCCGAATTCCTGCTCCAAAGAAGCAATACGACTGGAGATGGCCGCCTGCGTTGTATGCAAACGTTCCGCTGTCATACGGAAATTGCGCATTTCAGCCAGCAAGACGAAAGTTTCCAGAAATCGAATATTCATGGGGGTAATTATAGCCCGCGGGGGACAAGGCACGTGACACGGGACGGATGCCAGAAGGCGTTTTGTGACAAGTCGGTACCGGGGCTGTGGAGCAAGACGCAGATTCAGGGCCCGGTTCGCCGCCCGGTCGCAGGGTACGGCCGCGTGTCGTGCAGATGCATTATGTGTGACCTGTCTAGTACATCTGGCTGGCTTCTCTTATATATAGAGAGAGTTGGATAGGAGCATGCCTATATATAGCGATACAGAGCGACGGCCGTTGGAACAGGCTTTTGTGCGGTTTGCCCGGTAGAAAGATGCGCTATGGCTAATGTTTGGTGACGCCCCTTATATATACCCCTTGTTTTTATACGCTCTTGGTTTCCGACGACTACTCAGGGACTAAAAAAATCAGGCGGTTATTCTATAGCTTCTATATATAGGGGCTGTTATGTCTCTATATTAAGGATCTCTATATAAGGACGTTAATATAACGACGCCGATAAGAACCTGACTATATACAAGATATACAGGAACCCAGCGACGACAAGTCCCACTCGCAGGATTGTCGTGCCCCGTTAGCTTTTGGCCGCCGGTGAACATTGTCCTGTGAGCGGACGCCTACATAAGGCAGTCAAATCCGGAGATACGTGCTTTATTGGTCAGTGTATGGTCTGCTAATGAGCTTACTCAAAGCCGAACGGTGCGTTTTCCAGGCGTGTCTGCATAAAACGTCTGGACTAAAAAGTGGATTTAGCCGAAAAAATCGTCGTTTTTAGGCTAAATCACACATCGACAGCCCGCATAATTGTCAGATAGTCTGGCAAGTGAAGACAAATTTGCCCTATTTGTAGAAAAAACGTACAAAAACGCCTGCATTGCATGTGCCGATATAAACCCGATGTTGCGTATTTGTTGCAAAAAGCGAACGTCGTGGGAGCGGGCTCAAAAATAATCAAAAGTGTGTCAAAAAGGCGAAACTGAATCAAATCATGCGCTTAGGGTAATTACGGATCTTAAAATGGCTGCGTGGGTAAAGTATTTTGTGAATTGGGCTTGCCAAGGGTCAAATGGCTTG
>NZ_JBQEAU010000020.1:34543-41918 GCF_052108595.1 Advenella sp. | reverse complement strand
GGGTGATTTTGGCAAGTCCTTTTCCAGCCAGAGCAGTGTCTGGGGAGAATTTGCGGCCTTGTTTCCTGCCACGCTGGAGCTGGGCATCTGTGCCCTGTTGTTCGGCACTGTCTTCGGCATCTTGCTCGGTGTGCTGGCCGCCATCAAGCGCGGCACATTCCTTGATCATGGGGTCATGGGCCTATCGCTGACCGGGTACTCAATGCCGATTTTCTGGTGGGGCCTGATGCTGATCATGCTGTTTTCGTCCTATCTGGGCTGGACGCCGGTCTCTGGCCGCATCAGCCTGATCTATGACGTACAGCCCTATACCGGCTTCATGTTGATCGATTCGGTGATTGCGCAGATCCAGGATCCGGAATACAACAGCGGCGCTTTCCTGGATGCGGTCATGCACCTGATTCTGCCTTCTGTCGTACTGGGTACCATCCCGCTGGCGGTCATCTCGCGGATGACCCGCTCTTCGATGCTCGAAGTCATGGGCGAAGATTATGTTCGAACCGCCAGGGCCAAAGGGCTGTCGCCCAGACGTGTCATCTTTGTCCATACGCTGCGCAACGCGATGATTTCCGTGGTTACGGTGATTGGCCTGCAAATCAGCAGCTTGATTGGCGGGGCCGTGCTGACGGAAACCATTTTCTCGTGGCCGGGCATCGGCAAGTGGCTGGTCGACGCCATTTTTCGGCGCGACTATCCGGTGGTGCAAAATGGCCTGTTGATTGTGGCAGTCCTGATCATCCTGGTCAATCTGGTGGTAGACATTATTTATGGCGTTGTCAATCCGCGGATCCGTCATGCAAAATAAGGACGACATCATGAATCAACTCTCTGTGGCAGATACCAGTACAGCAACTGCTGGCGCCATCACATACCCGTCGCCCCTGCGCGAGTTTATCGACAGTTTTTCCAACAACCGGGGCGCGGTCGCGGGTTTCTGTTTTCTGGTCATCATGGTTCTGTCCGCCGCGCTGGCGCCGTGGCTGGCTCCGTACGACCCCTTGATGCAGTTTCGCGACCATATGCTGCAGCCGCCGGCCTGGCAGGAAGGCGGTAGCGCCGCCTATCTGTTGGGAACCGACGAAGCCGGGCGGGACATTCTTTCACGACTGATGCATGGTGCACGGCTGTCGCTGGTCATTGGCTTTTCAGCAGTGATTATCACACTGGTGCCCGGCATTCTGCTTGGGCTGCTGGCGGCTTTTTTCCCGCATACGGCAGGGCGTGTGCTTATGCGCATGGCCGATATCATGATGTCTTTGCCATCGGTGCTGCTGGCCATTGCAATCATGGCGGTACTCGGTCCTGGTATCACAAATGCAATGATCGCAATTGCGGTCGTGGGTTTGCCCGGTTACATGCGCATTGTGCGGGCCTCGGCCATGAGCGAGCTGAGCAAAGACTATGTCATGGCATCCAGGGTCACCGGCGCTGGCGTATTGCGCCTGATGTTCATCGCCGTGCTGCCCAACTGCATGGCACCGCTGATCGTGCAGGCGACGTTGGGGTTTTCCTCAGCCATCCTGGATATTGCAGCCCTGGGCTTTCTGGGGCTGGGCGTGCAGCCGCCGGCGCCGGAATGGGGCACAATGCTTGCCACGGCGCGCAATTACATTACCAGCGCCTGGTGGGTTGTCACATTTCCCGGCCTGACCATTCTGCTCACGGTACTGGCCATCAATCTGATGGGCGATGGCTTGCGCGATGCGCTGGATCCCAAACTGAAGCGCGCGGCATAGGAGTCACGAATGAGTTTATTGAACATCCGTAACCTGTGCGTGCGGTTTGGCACCAAAGACAAACCCTTTCTTGCTGTCGACGGGGTTGACCTGAATGTGGATCAGGGCGAGCTGCTGGGTATTGTGGGCGAATCCGGTTCGGGCAAGTCGGTATCCATGATGGCAATGATGGGTTTGCTGGACGGACAGGGTACCGTGACTGCGGACCAGATGCTGTTTGATGGACAGGAATTGTCTGCGTTGACTGCGAAACAAAAGCGCAAGATCATCGGCAAGGATATCGCCATGATTTTTCAGGATCCGATGACTGCGTTAAATCCCAGTTATACCGTTGGCTTTCAGATCGAGGAAGTGCTCAAGGTGCATATCGGTCTTGATCGCAAGGCCCGCCGCCGGCGCGCCATTGAGCTGATGCGCGAAGTGGAAATTCCCGATCCTGAACGCCGCCTGTCGGCTTATCCTCATCAGTTGTCCGGCGGGATGAGCCAGCGTGTGGCCATTGCCATGGCGATTGCCTGTGAGCCGCGGCTGTTGATTGCCGATGAGCCCACCACCGCGCTGGACGTGACGATCCAGGCGCAAATCATGGAATTGCTGCTGCGTTTGCAAAAAGAACGCGGCATGGCCTTGCTCATGATCACGCATGACCTGGCTGTCGTCTCTGAAGTCGCGCAGCGCGTGGTGGTCATGTATGCGGGGCAAGTTGCCGAAACCGGCGCTGTGCGGGACGTCTTTTTCGAGCCGGCTCATCCATACACACGGGCATTGATTGCCTCCATTCCCGAATCGTGTCGTGGTTCGCGGCGCTTGTCTACGCTTCCCGGCATTGTGCCCGGACAATACGATCGCCCGTCGGGCTGTCTGCTCTCGCCGCGTTGTCCTATCGCTCAGGCGCGTTGCGTGCGTGAACGTCCGGAACTCATCAGCTATCGCGGCAGGGCGGTACGCTGTCATACACCGCTGATTCCCTTGCAGGAAGTCAAGTCATGAATGATATCGTATTGAAAACAGAAAACCTGACCCGCCATTATGATGTATCGCAAGGGTTCATGAAACCGCGTGCCACGCTCAAGGCGCTCAATGGCGTATCGCTGTCATTGCAGCGTGGCAAAACCCTGGCGGTCGTGGGCGAATCCGGCTGTGGCAAATCGACGCTGGCGCGGCAGATCACCATGATTGAAGCACCGACCTCCGGGACGTTGTGGCTGGAAGGGGATCAGGTGGATGCCGAATCGTATTCACAGATCAAGGCCTTGCGCAGCAAGGTGCAAATGGTGTTTCAGAATCCCTATGGCTCGCTCAATCCGCGTCGCAAGATTGGCGATCAGCTGGAAGAGCCGCTGATCATCAACACCAGCCTGAAAGAAGCCGAACGCAAGGAACGCGTACGTGACATGATGCAGCGCGTCGGCTTGCGGCCCGAGCATTATTATCGATACCCGCATATGTTTTCCGGCGGTCAGCGCCAGCGTGTGGCCATTGCCCGTGCGATGATGCTGCGTCCCAGTATCGTCGTGGCCGATGAACCCACCTCGGCACTGGATGTATCCATTCAGGCGCAGGTGCTCAATCTTTTCCTTGATCTGCAGGATCAATTACATACATCATATGTATTCATTTCCCATAATCTGTCGGTGGTGGAGCATGTCGCTGACGAGGTGATGGTGATGTATCTGGGACGGATTGCAGAAAGCGGCCCGAAACAGACCCTGTATGAAAAACCACTACATCCATACACGCAGGCGCTGCTGTCTGCAACGCCTTCAATCTACCCCGATCGACGGACCGTGAAAATCAAGATTGAAGGCGAATTGCCGTCGCCATTGAATCCTCCTTCGGGCTGCGCTTTCCACAAGCGTTGCCCGCATGCAGTGGCACGGTGCAGTGATCAAGAGCCCATATTGCGTGAAGTGCACGGTCGGCAAGTTGCCTGTCATCTGGCCGAGCAGTTTGCATAAGGCGTCCACAGTCGTTTGCATAAGGCACTGCGGTCGTTGGCGATATGACACGTGCTGGCAAGCCGGCAGTATCGTTCTTGTTCGTGATAGAAGGTGAACCCGGCTCTGCCGGCTGTGCGGTCATGTCCGGGTAAGGTGCGTGGCAATCAGTGGCTGTAGTGGTCACCATCGTGTCGGCGTTATGGGCGCACAATCACGGCCTGATTGCAGGTCGCTTGTCCGGGTAGCGCTGATATTCATCGGCACATGTGTACATTATGGCTTGCTGCAGCAACGAATCGGATTAAATAATTAGGGAATTTCGTGACTGCTCGATTGTTTGATTGCTTGAGTGCATCACTGCTTGTTCGTTACCCGGGCCGGTCTGCATAGCGGCGGTACAGGGTTATCGGCTGCGCGTCGCATTCAGCCAGCCACTGGCTGATAGGCCGTTCATGCAGCACCATATCAGGTGCAATATCCAGCAATGGGCGCAGCACAAAAGCGCGCAGGTGCATGCGAGGATGCGGCAAAGTCAATTGCATGGTGTCCTGCACGAGGTCGTCATAGAGGAGGATATCCAGGTCCAGTGTGCGTGGGGCATTGCGATAAGGGCGTGCCCTGCCATGGCTCAGTTCAATGGTCTGCAGCGCCTGCAGCAAGTCCGGTGCAGACAGCTCGGTGGACAGCCGTGCCACGGCGTTGATGTAGTCCGGGCCCGAAGAATCTACCGGGGCCGTTCGGTACAGGTCTGAAACCTGATGCAAAACAGTACGGGGCAGGGCGGCGATATCGTCCAGGGCCCGATACAGTGTGTCTTCGCTTTCACCCAGGTTCGACCCCAGGCCAATGTAGGCATTGTGCATCTGGCTATGAAGCCGCAGGACGGCTTGAGCTTGCGCTGCCTGCGGGACTATCGCCGCTGGTCGCGTTGCCTTTGCTGGCATTGCTGCGCCGTTTGCGCCGCTTGCGTGGGGTGCTCGCCGGCCCGGCCGCCTGCTGTTCGGCAGTGAGGGCTTCAATCATTTCTGTACGCTCTCCAGGATGGGCGTCGGCCAGATCCATCCACCATTGCGCCAGCACGCTGTCAAATTCGTTGCAGGCGGCACGCAGTTGCAGGAAATCACAAGCAGCCCGAAAGCGCGGTTGCTCCGTCATGCGCCAGATTTGTTTGGGTATGCGACGTTCAAAACGTGGCTGCATAAACCAGATTTCGCGCATGTCCGCAGTGTGCCGACGCTGTATGGCCATTTTACTGATGTGCGTGTCGATGATCAGATCGGCAGCCTGGCTCAGCGCCGGTATGGGATGTTCCTTGCGCTCCAGGTTTTTCTTCCAGTTAATATCGACCAGTCGCCACAGTAGCGCTGCAAACAGAAAGCTTGGGCTGACCGATTTGCCGGCACGGACGCGATGATCGGTTCGCTCCAGCGTCAGTTGTACGAACTGTTCGCCCCCTGGCTGCGTGAGCACCTGATCGATCAGTGGCAGGACATTTTCGTGCAGCCCTTCCTTGCGCAGCTGCTCCAGCGCGACGATGGCATTGCCACAGGTCAGCAGTTTGAGCGTCTCGTCAAACAGGCGCGAGTCCGGCACGTTTTTGATCAGTCCGGCCAGAGTGCGAATCGGGGCTTGCGTTGCCGGTTCGATCGTGCCGTTCAGTTTGGAGGCAAAGCGAACTGCACGCAACATCCGCACCGGATCTTCGCGAAAACGCTTTTCCGGGTCGCCGATCATGCGCACCAGATGATTTTTCAGATCAGCCACGCCGTTATGGTAATCAATGACGGTTTCCTTGACCGGATCGTAATACAGGGCGTTGAGGGTGAAGTCGCGACGGGCAGCATCTTCTTGCTGCGTGCCGAACACATTGTCATTGAGAATGCGGCCATCGGCATCGGTGTGCTGGTCCCCCTGCGATGGGGCGCGGAATGTGGAGGTCTCGATAATTTCCTGGCCGAAGACGACGTGCACCAGTTGGAACCGCCTGCCAATGATGCGGGCCCGCCGGAACAGCGGCCGGATTTCCTCGGGCGTGGCACTGGTGGCAACATCAAAATCCTTGGGTTCGTAGCCCAGGACCAGGTCGCGCACTGCACCGCCCACAATAAATGCATCGTAGCCCTTTTGTTGCAGTACTTCGCACACCTTGATGGCGTTGCGCGAGACCAGGCGTCGGTCAATCTTGTGGTGCTCGTGGGAGTAGACCCGGTGTTTATCTTTCAGGACGGGCGCGGCAAAAAGCCGGCTGACGAATGTGCGAATGGTATTTTTGATCATGTGATTGTTTTTGTTGGTCCCTGTTATTGCAAAGGAAATAGATCCAGCACCGGCCAGCCTTTTTTGTTTGCCAGTTCGCGTAGCGGCGGTACCGGGTTGGTTGCAACCGGATGGGTCACTGCTTCAAGCAGCGGGATATCGTTCTGGGAGTCGCTGTAGAACCAGCTTTCGGTAAAGTGCTCGAGCGTCAGGCCCATGCTGCCCAGCCATTCATTGACGCGGACGATTTTGCCGTTCTGATAACTGGGCGTACCCACGACCTTGCCGGTGTAACGGCCATTTTTGTATTCCGGAACCGTACCGATCACATGCGGAATGCCAAAGGCGCGGGCAACAGGCGCGATAACGAATTCGTTGGTGGCCGACACCAGACAACACAGGTCGCCCTGTTCCAGATGTTTTGCAACCAGGGCCACCGCCTTGTCGCGCATGGCGGGCCTGACCACTTCGTGCATGTACTGTTCGTGAAAGCGCGCCAGCTCATAGGGTGTATGCAGGTTCAGAAAACTCAGCATGAATTCAACCGATTCTTCTATTTTCAGCGTACCCGCCGTGTATTTTTCCATGAGTTCATGGTTTTTTGCCTGCACGACCTTAGGATCGCCGCCCCAGCCATTGCGGGCCAGAAAATCTACCCAGTGGCGATCAGTATCGATTGGCAGCAGGGTATGGTCAAGGTCAAACAGGGCGAGTCGTTGCGTCATAGTCAAATAGTGTATTTTTCAGGAATGTCTGGATTGAAGGTAGGATTTTAACAAGGGAACGGTGATTGATCGCTTTTCAGCAAGCGAATAGCGATCAAGGGCATCAAGTAGCGATGACAGGGCACTCATATCACGGGCGTAATAGTTGAACATCCAGTTGGTGACTTCGGCGCTGAGCGGGATACCTTTGTCTGATGCCCGTTGCAGCAACGCGCTGCGGCGTTCATCGTCGGTCAGGGTCTCAAGGCGATAAACCAGGTCCCAGGCAAGGCGCGTGCGCAGATCTTCGCGTATTTCCAGCTGGCGGGGGGCACACGGGCCGCTGGCCAGCAGGGTAAACGCCTCGGGCGTATGCTGGCTGGTCTTCCACTGGTTGAACAGGCCGAACAGGGCTGCCGCCTGTGCCTCGGACAGGTTATGCACATCGTCCACCGCTATTATGCTGCCTGGCGCGACGGGTTCGCCCGGGTCCGGCAGGATATCGGTCGCCGTATTCAGGTAGAGACCGTGCTGGCGCGTGGCAGCGCGCAGCAAATGGGTTTTGCCGCTGCCGTGTTCGCCCCAAAGATAGATGCTTTGTCCGGCTGCAACGGCAAGCAGGCGGCTGACCGTTTCGCCATTGCGACCCGTTACGAAATTGTCAAAACGGGGAGGTACGACCGGCAGGACGTCCAGGATAAGTTGTTCTTTCATGTTTTATAAAAATCACTGCGACGAT